>CAYQFO010000073.1:0-7316 GCA_964416815.1 uncultured Rhodobiaceae bacterium
GGTCTGGGCTATGAGCCGGATTTTCTGTTTTCATGGCCGTGTGCGATGACCGGCGTGATGAGCGGCGAGTCGGCTGCCGGAACCATGGAAACCGTTGTGCTTGCGGCCGCCAAACGGCGTGGGCAAGAACCGGATATGGATGCGTTGGCCAAGCAACGCGCCGCCATTGAAGCGGTTTTTGCGGCGCAGGAAGATGCGTTTTATACCTCGGGTCGCCTGCTCGACCAAGGCATTATTGACCCGCGCGATACGCGCAAAGTGCTGGGCTTTTTGTTGGATACGATATGGGAACGCAAGCACCGCACTTTGCAGCCGAATGCCTTTGGCGTCGGGCGTATGTAATAGGGAGGAATGAAAAATGAAGGCACCTAAAACAAATGTTGTTCTGCTGGAAGAAGACGGCGACTGGGCGACGCTGTGGTTCAATCGGCCTGAGGCGCGCAATGCGCTGTCCGATGAATTGGTGAGCGATTTTCACGAAATTTTGACCTATCTGGCCGGGCGCGAGGATATTCGCGGCATCACCGTGCGCGGCAAGGGCGAGGTGTTTTGCGCCGGTGGTGATTTGAAGGGCTTCAAGAATAATTTTCAAGGCGCACGCACCCACGAAGACGTGGTGGCCGACAGCTCGCAGATGGGGCATGTGTTTTTGCAGGTAAAGGAAATGCCGCAAGTGATGATTTATCTGCTGCATGGCGCGGCCATGGCGGGAGGCTTGGGCATGGCGTGTGCGGCCGATCAAGTGATTGGCGTTAAAGATACGCGCATGGCGTTGACCGAAACCGCGATTGGGGTTGTACCGGCGCAAATTTTGCCGCATGTGGTCAATCGCGTGGGCGAGTTTAATGCGCGCCGCATTATGTTGACGGGGTTGCGCTTTAGTGCTGTTGAGGGGGCGGCTTTTGGTCTGGTTGATTTTCTCGCAGACGATATGGCCGCCGCCGAAGCGCAACTGGCGGAATTGAAAGCTGGTGTGCGTCGATGCGCGCCGGGCGCCAATGCCGCAACCAAGAAACTAATGGCTGAGAACAAGCTGCATACGCAAAGCGAGATGGTCGCGCTTGCCGGTAAGGCTTTTGCGCAAAGCGTGCAGAGCCAAGAGGGACGCGAAGGGGTTGCGTCTTTTCTTGAAAAGCGCAAACCCAATTGGGTGCCGGAGTAGTCGATGCCGCGCATAGGTAAATTGCTGATTGCCAATCGCGGCGAGATTGCCTGTCGGGTGATGCGCAGTGCTAAGGCGCGGGGTATTCAAACAGTGGCGGTCTATTCCGAGGCCGATATGCGCGCACTGCATGTGCGCATGGCTGATGAAGCTGTGCTGATTGGCGCGGGTCCGGCCGGTCAGTCTTATTTGCTGGGCGATAAAATTATTGAAGCGGCCAAAGCAACAGGCGCGACGGCCATTCACCCCGGTTATGGATTTTTGTCGGAAAATGCCGATTTTGCTAAAGCGGTTGAAAAGGCCGGGCTTATTTTTGTCGGCCCAACGGCCAAAGCCATTCGGCTGATGGGCAACAAAGCCGAAGCCAAGCGGGGGATGATTAAGTCTGGTGTGCCATGCGTGCCGGGCTATGAAGGCGAAGACCAATCGGACAAGATATTGCTCGCTGAGGGTGCGAAAATAGGCTTTCCGCTCATGGTCAAGGCTGCCGCAGGCGGGGGCGGGCGCGGGATGCGTCTGGTGACGAAAAAGAGCGATTTGGCGAAGGCGATTGCCGCGGCGCGTTCGGAGGCTGAAAATGCTTTCGGTTCCGGTGAGTTGATATTGGAAAAGGCGATTGTGAAGCCGCGCCATGTAGAAATTCAGATATTTGCCGATGCCCACGGTGTTTGTGTGCATTTGGGCGAGCGCGATTGCTCGGTGCAGCGTCGCCATCAAAAGGTGATTGAAGAAGCACCCTGTCCGGTTATGACGCAAGAATTACGCGCTGCTATGGGGGCGGCGGCGGTGAATGCGGCGCGCTCAATTGATTATCGTGGTGCAGGCACGGTGGAATTTTTGCTAGATGGGGATGGCGTATTTTATTTTTTGGAGATGAACACACGCTTGCAAGTCGAGCATCCGGTAACCGAAGAAGTGACGGGATTGGATTTGGTGGCACTGCAATTGCGCGTTGCCGAAGGTGAGCCACTTGGCATGACCCAAGACGATATACGCCTGACCGGCCATGCGATTGAAGTGCGCCTTTATGCCGAAGATCCGGCCAATCAGTTTCTGCCGAGCACTGGCACAGTGGCGTGTTTCGATGTGCCGCAGCGCGCCGGTGTGCGGCTGGATACCGGCATTGTTGGCGGGCAGGAAATTTCGCCCTTTTACGACCCAATGATTGCCAAGCTGATTACCTATGGTGAAAACCGCGAGGCGGCGCGGGTTTTGATGGTTGCTACGCTCAAAGAGACGGCACTGTTTGGACCGCGCACCAATCGTGAGTTTCTGATGCAATGTTTGCAAAATGACCGCTTTGCCGAGGGTCATTTTTCGACCGCTTTTATTGAAGAAGAATTTAGTGAAGCGGGTATATCGGATAGCGCGGCTAGCGCCGAAGATATAGCCATGCTGGCCATGCGGTTTTATTTATTTGACCGCGCCGCCGCACGGGGCGCGTCAATCGGTGTGCCGGGTGGCTTGATGAATTTTACCACCAATGAGCATCTTCATACGCCGTATAAATTGGAAGTGGCCGGAGTCGCGCATAATGCGGTGGTGCGTTCCATGGCTGATGGACACTATCAAGTGTGCATTGGTGATGCGGCATTGGCGGTGGCGATTGTTAAAGATGAGGGCTTGCGCGTGGCGGCTGACATCAATACCAAGCGCGTGGTCAGCCTTGCGCACAAGCAGGGTTCTGAGTTGATGGCGACGCTTGACGTGCGGCAATTTACGGTGTGCAATTTATTGGCGCGTGGGGCTGAGAGCAGTGAACGTGGCGATGGCCGCCGCGTTTTGGCACCCATGCATGGCCGCGTGGTGGAAGTGTTTGTGGCTGTCGGCGGTGCGGTGCAGGCGGGCGATAGGCTGGCGATTGTCGAAGCGATGAAAATGCAGCACGAGATATTGGCCGAGATTGACGGCACGGTGGCTGATATATTGGTGGCCGCCGACCAACAAGTCGGGGCAGATGACTTGATGATTGAAATTACCGCGAAGGAGGAGGCCTAAATCATGTTGGCAGAAGCATTGGATTTTAAGGAAGAGTCGGCGGCACTTTGCGAACTGATGAAGGATTTGTCGGAGGATGAATTGAACGCACCGACCCAGTTCAAAGGCTGGACGTTGAATAATGTGCTGGAGCATTTGCACGTGTGGAATTGGGCTGCCAATGAGAGCTATGTGGATGAGAAAAATTTCGTCAAATTCGTTGATGGCGTGATGGCGTATGCAACGAGCGGTGGTTTGCGCGCATTTGAAACAAAATGGCTGGAGGGGTTGAGCGGACGTGCCTTGCTGGACACGTGGCGTGAATTTTTTGTCGATATGGGCGAGCGGTTTATGGATGTTGACCCGAAAATGCGTCTGAAATGGGCCGGGCCGGATATGAGTGCGCGCTCGTCAATCTCGGCGCGGCTGATGGAGACGTGGGCGCATGGACAGGAAATCTATGACCATCTCGGCGTGGTGCGCGAAAATGGCGACCGCATCCGTTCAATATGTGTGTTGGGGACAAATACTTTCGGCTGGACATATGCGACCCGGAAAGAAACCCCGCCGGGTCCTATGCCCTATGTGCGAAAAACCGCGACGTCGGGGACGAATTGGGAATTTGGCGAGCCGTCTGAAACCGAAACAATCGAAGGCGATGCCGGTGAATTTTGTCAAGTGGTCACGCAAGTGCGCAATATCGCCGATACGCAGTTGCGCGTCACCGGCGATGTGGCGATAGACTGGATGAGCAAGGCGCAATGCTTTGCCGGTTCACCCGAAACCCCGCCCGCCCCCGGCACACGGTTTACAAAAAAGCAGTGATTATTCAAAAACCGCCTGATGTTGCAGGCCGTCCATCAGGCGGCGACCTTGGCGATTGAACACTTCCATATATTGGGAGGAAAAGCCGTCTTTAATGTGCTGCGTGGTGGCGCGCATTAAATACCAACCATCCGTGGTGGAAACATCATCGCTCAGCATGTTGATATTCCAGTTCATGGAGCTCAAATTTGTCACTTTGGTGAGATAGCCCAGAGCCGCAGGTGGCGTGTCAGCCAGCACCATGAGTGGCCCCATACCGTGGTGTGCTTGCGGGTCTACATGGCGGCTCCATGTGGTGACTTCCGGCTCACCGGCACCGCTTCTGGGCAACCCGCCGGAAATCAGACGGCGGTCAAAATTTCGGATAAAATCGGGCAAGTCATGATTATGGGTGAAGCTTTCAAGACCCTCGGGAAGCACGTCAATGGATATTGGGGCGTAGTCCAGCGTATCGGTCACTGGTCGTTTGGCTCCGAAAGTGAAAAGCCCGTAAGTTCCGGCACCCGCCGCGCTGTCGAGTTTGGCCTCAAATGTCACATTATTTTTACCTTGGCGCAAAAGCCGATGGTCGACCCGTAATGTGTCCACTGCAGGTCCGACAAAGTTAATCTGCGCCGTCCGCAATGGCGGCAAATCCGAATGGTCGTTTTGAATGGCGGCCAGTAACAAAGCGGTTGTCAGGCCGCCAAAAACAGTGCGGCCTTGTTTCCAATTATCCGGTGCGGTGATGCAATAATCGGAGGCAGAGGCCAAAAACTCTGCCATCACCTCGCTATAACTTGCCATAAATGCCTCACTTTTTTCGCGCTTGTTTGGGTTTTGAAATTATTGCCTGTTTGTGGCTTTGGCAAGCAGTTGGCGTCTTTCGGTGGTATTGCGTTTCAACAATGCCTCGCGGCTCATGGCTTGGCTGCGTGTTTTGAAACACTCACTATGCACGAGTTGCCAGTGCCGACCTCTGGTTGTTTTGGCGCCTGTGCCGCTATTATGTTTGGCCAGACGTGCTTCAAGGTCGTGCGTCCAGCCGACATAGCTCTTGGGACTCTTAGCAGGGCCGTCATCGCAAGTGGCCAATAAATAGACATAACAGGGTTTGATTTTCACCTTGGGTTGGCCTCCATCGCCCTGCCGCACCATATTAGTATTTTACACCGCTTCGCGTTCATCGGGCGACAATACCGCGCAAGCCGACAATCAGCAAAAATATCACCACCGACACGCCGACAATCGTTGGCCCACCAGCAAGGTCGAGCGCGCGCGCCAGAGGGGCGCCAGCCAATATCGCCAGTGCCGCCAGCGCACTGCCGCCTGCTGCCATCGCTTCGGGTGTGCGGGCAAACAGCCGCGCCGTTGAAGCTGGAATAATCAGCAGCGAGGTAATGAGCAAAATGCCGACAATTTGAATTGATGTGGCGACCACCACGCTCATCAGCAGCATCAGCATAAATTCGTAAAATCCAATCGGTACGCCCTCGGCATGGGCGAGTTCCTCGCTGGTGGTCATCAGCAACAGGCCGGGCCATAAAAACATGAGCAGGGCGAAGGCCAATCCTGCGCCACCGGTCAACCAGACGGCTTTTTCCACTGTTATCAGCTCAAGACTCCCGAGCAGATAATCATGCAATTCAACCGCATCAACCTCCAATAGCGTCATGGCGATAATACCGAAAGACAGGGCAGCATGTGCCAGAATACCAAGCAGCGTGTCTGTTGGCAGCACCCGCCGCGCCCGCAGCCATATAAGCGACAGGGCAAAGAACACCCCAATTAAAATCATGCCAATCTGATTGGACAGGCCGATAAGCATACCGCCCGCCACGCCCAGCAGAGCGCTATGCGCCAGCCCATCGCCGAAATAGGCCATCCGCCGCCAGACCACAAAGCAGCCAAGCGGCCCGGCAACGAGTGCCAATGCGAGGCCGGTGATGATGATGGCGGCACTCATTTGTCGGCTGCATGCGTATGGTCATGGCTATGCGGGTAAACCGCCATCAGCCGCACCATGTCGTCGCCAAATATGGAAATGAATTCCGGATCTCGCATCACATTTTCCGGCGCACCCGAACAACAAATATGCTTGTAGAGGCAGACGACGCGGTTGGTCGACGACATCACCAAATACAAATCATGCGACACCATCAAAATGGCTGGTTGACGATGCTCAAAAATCTGCTCAATAAGCTTGTAGAAATCAAGTTGGCCGCTCACATCAAGATTTTGTGCTGGTTCGTCCAACATCAGCACACTCGGATTACCGACCAGCGCCCGCGCCAATAAAACACGTTGGCGTTCACCACCTGACAGAGCCGCCATCGGGCGCCCAAGCAGGGGGGTAATACCGGTTTCTTCAGACAGGTCGGCAAGCTGGTCATGGCTGAGCTTATTGTTGAGGGTCAAAAAGCGTTGCACGCTGAGCGGCAAAGTCGCATCAATGTGCATATGTTCCGGCACATAGCCGATTTTTATCCCGGCCGCATGATGCACCTTGCCGCTATCTGGCCTATCGCGCTTCAACAGGCAGCGCAACAGCACTGATTTTCCGGCCCCATTGGGGCCAATCAAGCTGATGAAATCACCAGCGGTGATGTCGAGGGAGACATTATCAAGCACAGTGTGTCCGCCGCGTGAAAGGCTGATTGCATCGGCACGAATAAGAAGTGTTGGGTCAGACGGCATGGGGTTAAGCCGATTTCAATTCCTCAAGCATCTCCGCCATTTTCTGCTGGACCATATTGACCGCCTGTAGCGGACGCAGCATGACTTTGAAGCGCGTTATCAGCCCGTCGCTGTCGAAATCAATAATATCAACGCCATTGATATATTTACCGTCAAGTTCGGTTTCAAACTCCAATACCATGCGGTTTTCTCCGAGCAGTTCGGAGGTATAGTGAAAGCCGCTGCCTTTGAAGGTCTGCCCGGCAGCCAGCAAATAGGCCATGGTTGCATCGGCGCCTTTTTGCGGCGTAAACACCACCGGCGACAAAAATACGCACTCATCGTGCAGGATGGCGCGCAAGGCTTGCGGGTCTGGAGTGCGCATAAAATCATGCCAATTTTTAAGTAGTGCCTGAGGCATAGGGTTCTCCAGCTTCGCCTGTTCGATATGAGGTTAAACATACCGACCGCTTGCGGCAAGCACGTTTTGGCGTTTTTCGCCAATTACAATCTGTCGCTTAAGTTTTGCTTGTCTTGTCAGGGGTGTTGTCCTTACAATGAAAGAATAACTCTGGGAGGAGCTCGTCATGGCAAATTCATCTCTATTGAAGAATCGGAAGGTGATTTTAAGTGTTGCAGTGTTTGGTGCGATTGCGTTGGGGGTATTTTCTGTTGCGCTGTTTTTATCCGATGATGG
>CAYQFO010000074.1:0-7120 GCA_964416815.1 uncultured Rhodobiaceae bacterium
TTTCAAAACCCGCCCGCGCGGCTTGTGTCGAAATCGTGTCACCTTCAACAGGTGGGGATGTCGGCGCGGAAGTCGTTATCGGTGGCGGTATATCATCGCCCAAATCAAACGGGTCGTTTGTCATAAAGCCTCGGTAAAGTGATTCTCATCCAATATAGCACGCCGGTGCCGTTTGTCGTGCATTCACCGATGTCAAGACTGGTAGTTGTCGGCATTGCTTGCTATTTTAGTTTATTGTTTGGGGCTTGAAGTCCAGCAGAAAGGCAAAAATTGCGTATCTATCTTTTTACGATTGCCGGTGTGTGCCTGTTTTTTCTGATAAGTTTGGTGGCCCTGCCCTATGCGGTGGATATGGCACCGACACCGACACAATTGGCAGCACAAATTGAGAAGCAAACCGGTTTTGACGTGACCATTGACGGGTCGGTCTCGGTGCGTTTGCTGCCCGGTCCGCGCATTGTGGCGCAAAAATTACGCATAAAAGCGAAAGACAGCAGGCTTGTCAGTGCTGAGATTGATGTTTTGCATCTGGGTTTGCCCATCACTGGCTTGTTCGTCAAAAATGCCGATTTGTCGGGCATTTACGTCAATGGTGGCCGGTTCATTCTAAATATGGATGGCGGGCGGGGGAAGCTGTTTGAGGTTTTGATGCAACTGGCCGATATCGGTATGAGCGGGCGTAATCTGTCGGTGGTGCTACACGGCGTGGGTGCTAAAGGTGGCGGCGAAATTGTCGATTTCAACAAGACCCGCATAGATATTGACACAAGAGTGTTGGGTCGGGGGATAAGCGGACATATGGCCGGTCATTTTGGTAAGGAAGCCGTTGACGTGGATTTTACCATTGATGGCCAATTATCAGATAGGGGGCGTGTGCCGGTGTCGGTGACGGCGGGGTTGAATAATCGTGATCGTTTTGAGTTCACCGGTTTTGTCGGCACAGATGACAAATTTTTTGTCGATGGTGAGGTGACATTCCAATCTGCATCACAAGTGTCTCAATTGATGCGGGTCTTTGGTTTGTCGCCGGCACAAGGTGCTGATGAGATGACGCTAAGAGGTCTTATTTATTTGGACAGCGAACGGGTGCAGGCCGACAACCTTGAGCTTTCGGCTCTGGACAGCCGGTTTTCCATGCAGCTTGACGGTGCATTTGGTGGGCAGTCTACTGCGGGTAAAAAGGGTGCCATTTTCATGCGTTTGAACACTGGCTTTGTGAATTTTGCCAATCTCACATCGGCACCCGAGACGCTCCAGCACACAGATGATGTATTTCTGCCCGATATACTCGCCCCGTTTATCAACATGCCCGATATCAATGCGCAAATATCAGTGACTCGCTTTCGTATGGGCGGTGAGACAGGTCGTGGTTTGAAAATCAATATCACTGGCGAGGACAAGGCGATTGTCGTCAATCGTTTCAGTGCAGAATTGCCCTTTAGCAGCACAATTTTGGGTAATGGCGAACTTGTGCGCCAGCAAGGCCAAACGGTTTTTCGTGGGTCGCTGGCTTCGCGTAGTTTGGATGGGGTGGCGTTTGGGCTGTGGTTCGGCAATCTGATGCGGACGGACATGGCTCAATTTGCTGAACGGGTGAATGAACGCATTTTTCAGCGTCTCAATTTTGTTACCGATTTTTTACTTTCGTCGACGTTTGTGCGGCTTGACAATATGACGGGTCGTTTTGGGGATACGCCGTTCGATTTTTCTTTTTCGACGACAGCGAATAATGCTGTGGAGGTTTATTTTGACACGCCGCGCCTTAATCTTGAGGATTGGGGCATCTACGCCACTAGCAACGAGGCCAGACGTGCGCCGGAACGCACGGATAAATTTGCGCTTGGCAATGTCGATTTTGAGGGTCTGTTGCACACACTTTTGGTGTCTCGTCTTGCCGATTACGAATTGACTTTGCGGGTTAAGGTGGCGCAATTACTGGTCGGTGCTAATCGTTATGGTACCCTTGATTTACATACGCATAGCGATAATGGCGCATTATCAATAAGCAAATTACGGCTTGATAATGTGAGTGGCGTGCGCATTCTTGCGACCGGAAAATTGAGCCATGACGGCAAACAGGTCGCCGGACGCTTGAACGCGAAGATTACCGGCAATGATATGCAGCACTTTGCGCGTCCGGTTTTGGAGCGTTTGCGTCCTTTGGTGATTGATTTGGCGGTGCCGATAAATCTTTCTCTGGTGGTTGATTTAACGACGCCTGATAATCCGGTGTGGCCGAATATTGTGCTGACGGGTCGCGGCCGATTTGGTGGCATTTCGGTTCGTCTTGACGCCAGTACGCCTTCGCGGCAGTTGAATTTTGACGTGGTTGGCAGTCATGCGCGGGCGCTTCTTTTTGGCCGTGCCGATTTACTGGCGCAACAGATGTCTTTATTGCCCCAATATGGCAAAAAAACCACTGGTCGCTTGACGCTTGATTATGATGTGCGCGCGGCATCGGCCAGTCAGCTTGCGGGGCTGTTGAAATTGGGTAATGACCGCGCGCAGTTGGACGGCACAATTCGGCCAGGTCCCGGTGGCCGCCAATTGGACGGGCGCGTATCGGTAAAATTTGCCAATTTGTTTCCATTTCTTCTAAAGGGAGAAAAAATTTCGCACAGCCTACCGTTGCGCGGCAAGAGCCGCCTTACCATGACCGATAAAACCGTCAGTTTTTCCAAAATGAATTTTAAGGTCGGGAGTGGAAAACTGTCCGGCGAAGGACGGTTTGATACAAGACAGAAGCGTCCTCGTTTTGATGCCGATTTGCGGCTTGACGATTTTGATGCCACCGCCTTTTTGCCCGAATTTGACGACAAGAAAGGTTGGTCAAATGATATAACGCCTTGGTCATTATTGGCGGTGAGTGATGTCGATATACATATTCGGGCGCACAATGTGTTTCTCGGTAAGCTGGTTTTGGAGGGGCTGAAAGGGCGTTTGAAATTGGTCGAGGGCGTGTTGGAAATGCCGCGGCTTGGTGTCACCGTATTGGGCGGGCAGGCGGTATTTAATGCGCAGGCAATTGGTGGCGAGCTTGCGCCTTCTTTTACGCTGAATGGAAAGTTTACGTCAGTCAATCCGGCCAGTTGGTTGAAACAGATTTATGGGCGTTCACTGATTGATATGGCTTTCGATGGCGATGTTGATTTACGTGGCCGCGGTCGTTCGACGCTGGAAATGATAACCGGACTGGAAGGTGTATTGCGCCTTGAGGGGCTAAATGGACAGATTGATTTTTTTGATTTAGCTGGTTTTCGCGGCGAAGTGGAGAAAGAAAAATTTGATGGTTTGGCCGGGCGCGGTACACCGACGCACGTCCAGCGCGCTTCGGCAGTGGCCACAATCAGTGAAGGGTTTGTTACCGGCAATACGGCGGAAATGGTGTTTGACGAAACGGGTACGTCTGCCAAACTTAAAGCGCAATTGGATTTGGAGCGTCTGCAGAGCCAGTCTTCGCTTGATATTTACCCGCTGAATGATGAGCGTGCGCTTATTTACACGATAGATGGGCCTTTACTCAGGCCGAAACCGCATATAGACGCATCGGATTTTGGCGCCCCCTCCGTGATAAAATTAGATAAAAATTAAGTGCGGTTATTTTGGGGCAATCATGTCTTCCGGCTTCACAATAGCGTCGAATTCCTCTTGCGTCACAAAGCCGAGATTGACGGCTTCCTCGCGCAATGTCGTGCCGTTTTTGTGTGCGGTTTTGGCGACTGTGGTCGCATTGTCATAGCCGATTTTCGGGGCCAATGCCGTCACCAGCATGAGCGAGCGTTGCAGTAACTGCTTGATATTATCCTCATTGGCTTGAATGCCGACGACGCAATTATCGGTGAAACTAACCGCAGCATCGCCCAGCAACTGAATGGATTGCAGCACATTATACGCAATAACCGGCTTGTAGACATTGAGTTCAAAATGCCCCTGTGAACCGGCAAAGGAGACCGTGGTATTATTGCCCATGACTTGCGCACAGACCATTGTCAGTGCTTCGCATTGTGTTGGGTTTACTTTGCCCGGCATGATGGATGAACCGGGTTCGTTTTCCGGCAGGCTCAACTCGCCGAGGCCGGAGCGCGGGCCGGAGCCGAGCAGGCGAATGTCATTGGCGATTTTGAACAATGACACGGCGACTTCATTCAAGCTTCCATGCGTCTCAACCATGGCATCATGCGTGGCGAGGGCCTCAAATTTGTTTGGTGCGGTGACGAAAGGCAGCTTGGTATAGGTGCTAACGTGTTCGGCAAAGCTCTCGGCAAAGCCGAGTTTTGCGTTGAGGCCGGTGCCGACAGCAGTGCCGCCTTGCGCCAATTTATAAAGCCGTGGCAATACGCCTTCGACCCGCTCAATGCTATTGGCCAGCATGGCGACATAGCCGGAAAATTCCTGCCCCAGCGTCAATGGTGTGGCGTCTTGGGTGTGTGTGCGACCGATTTTGACGATGTGGTTGAAGGCTTGGGCTTTATCATTCAAAGCATTGTAGAGTTTTTGCAAAGCCGGTAGCAAATGGTGGACAATCTCTTCTGCCCCGGCAATATGCATGGCCGTGGGAAATGTGTCATTGGATGATTGTCCGCAATTGCAATGGTCATTCGGGTGTACCGGTTTTTTTGAACCCATCTCGCCGCCAAGAATTTCAATGGCGCGATTGGCAATGACTTCATTGGCGTTCATATTCGATTGGGTGCCAGAGCCGGTTTGCCAAACGACCAGTGGGAAATGCGCATTGAGCTTGCCTTCGGCGACTTCCTTGGCGGCCTGCACAATCGCTTTGCCGACATCGCTTTGCAGATTGTCGAGTGCCATATTGGCTTTTGCTGCCGATATTTTGACAATCCCCAAAGCGCGCACCAAGGGCAAAGGCATGGTCTGGGTGCCAATTTTGAAATTGCCCAATGAGCGTTGCGTCTGTGCGCCCCAATATCTATCGGTAGGGACTTGAAGCGGCCCAAAGCTGTCGGTTTCGGTACGCGTAGTGGGGCGGGTAGTGGGCATGACAAATCTCCTCGACTTTATGACAATTCTACAGTGATGCGTTATGTATCACGAAAATTGTCCAGATTTATCACTTCGCCTGTGTTTGGTGTGCTTTTTGCGTCCGGTTTGCTGATGGTGTCATTGGCTTTGGAAAATGCGGGGGTTTTGGAAAATGCGGGCAAATCATGGGTCGGCTCGATATTTTCTACCTGCGCGTTATCATCAAACACCAGTCCGAAAGAAACAGCCGGGTCATAAAATTTTGTCAGCGCGGTAAATGGGACATACAAATCCTCGGGTTGTCGATTAAAGCTTAAACCAATGGCAAAGCCGTCTTCGTCAACCTGTAAATTGTCGAATTGATTTTGCAACACAATGGTCATTTCTTGCGGATGCGCGTCGCGTAGCTTTTGCGATAAAGTCAGTCCCGGCGCATCGGTACGAAAAGAAATATAAAAATGATGCGCCCCGGGCAAGCCGTTCTCTGCCGTTTTCTGCAATATATCGTGTATGACGCTCAAAAGCGCGGTCTGGGTGCGCGCGGCATAATCAAATTTGTCGTCGGCCATTTTAGTCGCTCTCCCCAGACAGAGAAATGGAAGGCTTCTGTTGCCGGGTGCCTTCCAAACCCCGCCGACACCTGCGAGGGTGGCGGACTCAAATCGAAAATGCGAGGCTGCTAGGCAGCGACGGCACCTTCTGCGTAGTTGTCATTTGCAACTATCAAAGTGGCCCGATAACAATGGTACCATGTCGAGCGACGGTAACTTCCTTTACGCCCTCGTCGATCCTGTTTCGCCCCCAATATGTCTTTTGCGTGACCGGTGTTAATTGGTGGAGGCGCCGGGTACTGCCCCCGGGTCCGATGGGTTTATTGCGAAGTCCGTTTATCGCTATAGTCGGTTGCCCGACCCCTTTGGTATAACACTTCCCACAGAAAAATAACAGGGGGCGTAGATAAATTTTCTGAGCTTGCTTAGAATAAGGCTATGCAGCAATATCTTGCTCTTCTTGACCGCGTTTTGAAGGACGGTGTGGCGCGCGACGACCGCACCGGCACTGGCACGTTGAGCGTGTTCGGCCATCAAATGCGGTTTGATTTGGGCGCAGGCTTTCCTCTGCTGACCACCAAAAAATTGCATTTAAAATCAATTATTCACGAGCTGTTGTGGTTTCTGGCTGGGGATACAAACATTGCCTATCTGAAGCAAAATGGCGTGAAAATTTGGGATGAATGGGCTGATGAAAAGGGCGAGTTGGGGCCGGTTTACGGCAAGCAATGGCGCAGTTGGCAAACCACAGGCGGCGAACAAATTGACCAGATTAAAGTGCTGGTTGAGGGGCTAAAAAAAAATCCGAATTCGCGCCGCCATATTGTAACGGCGTGGAATCCGGCTGATGTGGATGATATGGCCTTGCCGCCTTGCCATTGTTTGTTTCAGTTTTATGTGGCCGATGGCAAATTGTCGTGCCAGCTTTATCAGCGTTCAGCCGATATTTTTCTCGGCGTGCCGTTCAATATCGCCTCGTATGCTCTGCTGACCATGATGCTGGCGCAGGTTTGCGATTTGGAAGCGGGCGATTTTGTGCATACGCTGGGCGATACGCATCTTTATCTCAACCATTTGGAAGAGGCGCATCAGCAACTCACCCGCACGCCGGGGCCGCTGCCGGTGATGCGCCTCACTCCGGCAAAGCAGGATATTTTCGGCTTTGTCTATGATGATTTCACGCTGGAAAATTACGTGGCGCAACCGCATATTTGTGCCCCGATTGCGGTTTAATGCAAATTGAAATGATTGTTGCCGTGGCCGAAAACGGCGTGATTGGCCATGCAGGTAAAATGCCGTGGCGATTGCCGACCGACCTCAAACGTTTCAAAGAAATCACCATGGGGCTGCCGATTATTATGGGGCGGCGCACATGGGAAAGTCTGGGGCGGCCACTGCCCGGACGGCTCAATATTGTGATAAGTTCGCAGATGCTTGATTTGCCGAAAGGCGTGATTGGCGTGGCCACGCCCAATGACGCCTTAAAAGCGGCGGGCGATGCGTCTTCCAATCAAAGGCGGGTGATGATTATCGGCGGCGGGCAGATTTATAAAGCCTTTGAGCCGCAGGCTGCCATTATCCACTTC
>CAYQFO010000075.1:0-404 GCA_964416815.1 uncultured Rhodobiaceae bacterium
ACTCATACCAGCAACATCCGCGTGTGCCTCATTTACTATCTCAAAGTTAAATTCTGAAACGATATCGTTAAACACGTATCCAACAGAAAAAACTGTTAAAAATAAAAGCACTCTATTCATAATATCCTCCTTGTTTATGCGTTAACAAAATCTCCGTTACTAACATCATAACTCAGTTTCAATAGTAACGTAAAGCGTCCGCGCTAAGAATAGCTCATAAAAAACCCGAATAAATAGAGGGTAAAAACCAGGGGACTTAAACAAAGGAAGCGAAATGTTAAAAGCAGAAATCCGACAAAAAATACAAAAAATTTCTACCGCGAAAAATCGGTTCGTCCAGTCCGCGTCAAAGCTGACAGGAAGTAATGAGACAACTTTACCGCAAAATATTGCTGATGCTCGAA
>CAYQFO010000075.1:414-7098 GCA_964416815.1 uncultured Rhodobiaceae bacterium
TTGAAAGCAGTCCAGCCGACCGTTGCCAATTTATCATCTTCAAAAACAATCGGGGTGAATTCGTCAGGGGTAATGTCGCCGTCTGGAATACGACTTGTCATAACATAAAATATTTGGATGCGCTTCCCATCCTTAATAAATTGCTCTGAAGCCTTGTGATAGTCCCCTCTCAGGTTAACAAATTGACGCTGCCACTTCTGAATTCTTGGTAAGGCTTCCGACTTTGACATACCAAGAGAGAATGACTGTATGTCAATATTCGCTTCTTTTATGAGGTTATCCCGCCCTGAAGCGCAAGCAACAAGAAGTAAACCCATACAGCCAACAATAAAAATGCGCATCTAATTCCCCGAATAAATAGAGCGTAACTCTACCAAAAAAGAAATGAGAACGAAATGATTGATGACGGAAATATCCTAATCCCCTACCACATTCAGGCTAAGAGACAGCAGGAGGCTTTACAGAAGGAAGCACTTCTACTTACCTTCTTAGTCATCGTTAATTATTCAACCAAATAAATTCCCAACTTAGTAATAAAGTTAGCGGGATTTTATCGGGAAGTAAAGGAATAAGCCGTTCTTAGTAAGTGGTTAGTAAGTATCTAATTACATTAACCTATTGTTTTTATTGTATTATTTTTAGGTAATTTATTCCCACTCAATCGTGCCGGGCGGTTTGGAGGTCACATCATAGACCACGCGGTTGATGCCGCGCACCTCGTTAATGATACGGGTTGACACCCGACCCAGAAAATCATGGCCAAACGGATAATAGTCAGCCGTCATACCGTCGGTCGATGTAACCGCGCGCAGCGCACACACATAATCATAAGTGCGGCTGTCGCCCATGACCCCTACCGTGCGCACCGGTAACAATACCGCAAAAGCTTGCCAAATTTCATCATACAGACCAGCACGGCGAATTTCATCAAGATAGACCTTATCGGCCTGACGCAAAATAGCCAACTTCTCGTCGGTAATCTCTCCGGGAATACGAATGGCCAGCCCCGGACCCGGAAAAGGATGACGCCCGACAAATGCCTCCGGCAAACCCAATTCACGCCCCAATGCCCGCACTTCGTCCTTGAATAATGTGCGCACCGGTTCGACCAGCTTCATCTTCATCCGCTCCGGCAGACCGCCAACATTATGATGGCTCTTAATCGTGACACTGGGACCACCGCTAAATGAAACACTTTCAATCACATCCGGATAGAGCGTGCCTTGTGCCAGAAAATCAGCGCACCCAATCGCCTTCGCCTCGGCCTCAAATATGTCGATAAATGTGCCACCAATGATTTTGCGCTTTGCCTCCGGCTCATCAACACCCGTCAATTTGGTGAGAAATAAATCACGCGCATCTTTATGCACCAGACGGATATTGAAATGGTCGCGGAACAGACCAACCACTTCTTCGCTTTCGCCGACGCGCATCATACCGGTATCAACATAAACGCACGTCAACTGCTCGCCAATCGCCTCATGTAGCAACACCGCCACCACCGAGCTGTCTACGCCGCCCGACAGAGCGCAAATTACCCGCCCCTCGCCCACTTGTGCGCGAATATCGGCCACCGCCTTTTCACGAAATGCCGCCATTGTCCAATCCCCCGAACAACCGGCAATGTCATGGGTGAAGTTTTTCAATATCGCCGCCCCATCCGGCGTATGCACCACTTCCGGATGAAACTGCACACCATAAATTTTACGCAAGTCATCACCAATCGCCGCGTAGGGGGCATTATCGCTGGTGCCAATCACCGAAAACCCATCCGGCAACGCATTAACGCGGTCGCCATGGCTCATCCAAACCTGAATTTTATCGTCCGCTACACCAATGCCGTCAAATAAAGGGCAACCCTTTTTAAGAGTCAGATAAGCGCGGCCGAATTCACGCGCATCAGATTGTTCAACACGCCCACCAAGCTGCGCACACAAAGTCTGCTGGCCATAACAAATACCCAATATCGGCTTGCCGCCAGTGAGAATTTCTTCCGGCACACGCGGTGTGTCGCTGTCGGCCACACTATTGGGGCCGCCCGATAAAATCACCGCACGTGGGTCAATATCAAAAAATTTCTCTTCCGCCGCGTTAAACGGCACAATCTCGCAATAGACGCCGCTTTCGCGCACGCGGCGAGCAATCAATTGTGTGACTTGCGAGCCGAAATCGACAATCAGCACACAATCCATAAATTATTTATCCTGTTTTTTTGGCTTTTTGGTTTTTTCAGTCTGCGCCTTAGCCAATGCGGTTTTCAGCTTACCGGTTTCGGGACATTTATCACCGCAGACGGTTTGCAAATTTTTCAGCGTTGTTTCCACCTGTTCTAGATTGTCCAGCTTCAGGGCCACGGTCCCCTGAAAATCCAGTGCCGCCACATTATTTGGTTCAATGTCAAGCCCGGTGGTCACAAGGCGCAAACTCTGCTCGCTATTGCCTTTTGCCTCCTGCGCCCGCGCTTTCACCACATAGGCTGCCGCATTGGACGGATCCGCCGTCAATGCCAAATTGGCCAGTGTATCTGCTTTATCCGATTTCTTGGCCGTCAAGGCGGCCTTGGCCTCACCGACCAATTGCACCGCCAATGCCTGATATTGCTTTGAGGCCGCAAAGGCCACTGAAACGGAAAAAATAGCCGCAACGCTTAAGCTCAAAAGAATGCCGATTTTATTCATGCTTCTGTCTCGCACCGGTCGGCAATAAAATCAAGACCTGTCGCATGACAAAGCCGTCCTAATTTTTCCCCGAGCCCGGATAATTGGGGGCTTCGCGCGTAATCGTCACATCATGCACATGACTTTCAGTCAATGAAGCCGAGGTCATGCGGATAAATTTGGCACGCTTGTGCAATTCGCTAATATTGGCCGAACCAGTATAACCCATCGCCGCCCGCAACCCTCCGACAAGTTGGTGAACGACCTGCATCACCGGCCCTTTATAAGGAATTTGGCCTTCAACCCCTTCCGGCACCAGCTTGTGGGTATCGGCAATATCTTGCTGGAAATAGCGATCGGCCGAGCCGCGCGCCATCGCCCCCACCGACCCCATGCCGCGATAAGCCTTATAGCTGCGGCCTTGATAAAGAAAAACGTCACCCGGGCTTTCTTCTGTGCCGGCCAGCAATGAGCCAACCATGATACACGCCGAACCGGCAGCCATCGCCTTGGCCAAATCACCGGAATACTTAACGCCGCCATCGGCAATCACCGGTACATTGGCTTTACGCGCTGTTGCCACCACATCCATAATGGCGGTCAGTTGCGGCACACCCACACCGGCCACCACGCGCGTGGTGCAAATCGACCCCGGACCAATGCCCACTTTCACCGCATCGGCACCGGCATCAATCAAAGCTTTGGCACCTTCCGCCGTGGCCACATTGCCGGCCATCACCTGAATCGAATTTGACAAGCTCTTAATACGCGATACCGCCTCGCCCACACGCACCGAGTGACCATGCGCCGTATCCACGACAATCAAATCAACCCCTGCATCAACCAATGCCTCGGTGCGGGCAAAGCCCTCATCACCCACAGTCGAGGCGGCAGCGACCCGCAAACGCCCTTGTTCGTCCTTTGCCGCATTGGGATGAAGCTGGGCTTTTTCCATATCTTTGACGGTAATCAGCCCGATACAGCAATAATCATCATCAACCACCAGCAATTTCTCAATGCGATGCCGGTGCAGCAGACGTTGGGCTTCGTCTTGCGCGACGGCTTCTTTCACCGTCACCAAATTGTCCTTGGTCATCAACTCGCTGACCTTTTGATTGGGATTGGAAGCAAACCGCACATCGCGATTGGTCAATATGCCGACCAGCTTGCCATTGGCTTCTGTCACCGGCACGCCGGAAATATGATTTCCGGTCATTAAATCCAGTGCCTCAGCGAGTGTCGCATTGGGCGCAATGGTCAATGGGTTGACCACCATGCCGCTTTCAAATTTTTTCACCACGCGCACTTGTTGCGCCTGCTCAGCCACGGTCAGATTGCGATGCAACACACCCATGCCGCCAAGCTGCGCCATGGCAATCGCCATATCGGCTTCGGTCACCGTATCCATGGCGGCTGAAATCAGCGGAATACCGAGCGCAATCTCACGGGTAATTTGTGTGCTTGTGTCAGCCTCAGAAGGCAGCACATTTGATGGCTGCGGCTCCAACAACACATCGTCAAAAGTCAAGGTCTCTTTCAACATAAAGGTCAAATCCTCTCTTCAGGGTTTGACGACTTCATGTATCACCAATTTGGCATTCTGCGCAAATTATATTCAATAAAGATTTTTTTTCTTTTTTTTCAATAGCTTGAAAAATGACTCACTCGTCCACCTGCCCCCTAAAGCCAAGCGCAATGACATAAAGTTCAACCGATTCCTTGCGGCTCGCTTTCGGTTTCATATGACGGACGGTTTCAAAGCGGTTTTTTAACGTGTCCAGCAAGTTTTTTGAGGTGCCACCCTGAAACACTTTGGCACAAAATCCACCGCCCGATTTCAGCGCATCAAAAGCAAACCACGCCGCCGCTTCGGCCAATGTCATTGTGCGTAAATGGTCGGTCTGGCGATGGCCGGTCAGCGGGGCGGCCATATCGGACATGATAAAATCAGGGCGACGACCGGCTATTTCCTGCACCGCTTGCGGTGCGGCATCATCCAAAAAATCCAATTCTAGAAAATCAACACCGGCAATCGGCTGCATAGGCTCAATATCAATAGCCGCGACAAAACCTTTTGCCCCAACACGTTTGGCCGCCACTTGCGCCCAACTGCCCGGCGCGCTACCCAAATCAATCACGCAATCGCCCCGCTGAAAAAACGTGTGGCGGTCATCCATTTCGATAATTTTATAGGCGGCACGCGAGCGGTAGCCGTCCTTTTGAGCCGCGGCCACATAGGGGTCATTGAGCTGGCGCGTGAGCCAGCGCGTTGAAGAAATTTTGCGCCCTTTGGCCGTTTTCAGCCGCACACGCATCCGGCCACTGCGGCCCGAATTATTGGCCATTTGGCTTGCGTCTTTTCCGGCTCTTACGTATCATTTGCTTCAAAATACCTTCACGCAAACCACGGTCGGCGACACAAATTTCGCGCACTGGCCATTGGCGGTGTATCACATCAAACACGGCGCATCCGGCCAGCACAAGGTCGGCGCGTTGTCGGCCGATACAAGGATGCTCGGCAAAATCATGCCGACTTTGCCTTATCAACCGATCAATCACCGAGCGCATGTCATCTGCTTGAATTTTACAGCCGTCAACCTGCGCGCGGTCATAGCGTGCCAGCCCCATTTGCACAGCCGCCAGCGTCGTCACCGTACCGGACGTGCCGATGATTTGTAAATCCGCCATATCGCTCAGCATCGTTTGGCGCGCCATAAAATCCGACAAATGCTCATGAGCTTCGTGCATCATCGCTTGATAACCATGGTCAAACGGGTCATCACCAGCATGACGCTCGGCCAAGCGCACCACACCAATCGGCAGGCTGGCCGTGTCGGCAATGCGGAAAAACCCGTTCGCTTGCCGGTCAAGCCGCGAAATCTCGGTACTGCCACCGCCAATATCGAAAATCAAAATATGCGCGGCACGAGCGTCAAACAGTGACCCACAACCAATGGCGGCATATTCGGCTTCCTTGTCGCCATTAATAATTTCCAACCTTAAACCAGTTTCACGTTTTACCCGAGCGATGAAATCAGCGCCGTTTCCAGCCTCGCGACAAGCATCAGTCGCCACGCAACGCATATGTTTCACCTTGGCGTGACGCATTTTCGACGCGCAAATCCGTAAAGCCGCAATCGTGCGCGCCATGGCGGCATCAGACAAACGTCCGTGCCTCGCCAACCCTTCGCCCAGCCGCACAATACGCGAAAAACTGTCGTACACACGAAAGCTCAAATCATGCTTGGCGGCCTCAACAATCAGCAAGCGGCAATTATTCGTGCCCAAATCAACCGCCGCATAAAGACGATTGCTGCCATTTCTTCGGCGCGAACGCTGCCGATGGCTTTTGTCGGCCTGCTTCTTTATACCCACCCCCGGTTGAGGTGTTGACTGCGACATTTATATTTCCTCTATCGAACCAAATAAAAATGATTCGGATGATTTTACGTTAAAACCATCCTAACAATCTTGCCAAAGCTTGCAAAGCGAGCATAATAGGGCAAATGGATTGGCAAGCACAAATTGACAATTATTGCGAAAGACTGGCACCGGGCTTGTTGGCCGAGCCGCTCAATGCGCTCACCAATTTCGCCTTTTTGTTTGCCGCCTTTGTGCTGACGCGACGTTATCAGGCCAACGGCAAAACCGACACCAGTGCGCTATTTCTGATTGTTACTTTGTGGGCGATTGGTTTTGGCAGTCTTGCTTTTCACACTTTTGCGACGGGTTGGGCCGGACTGGCCGATACACTACCGATAGCGGTTTTTATTTTTGGGTTTAACTTTCTAGCCTTGCAGCGTGTTTTTGCACTTTCGGCGCGGTATGCATTGCTGGGGCCGCCCGCGGTTTACGGCTTACTGCTTTTGCTTGGGCTTTTGGGAATCGGTCTGGGGAGGGCGGTTTTTCAGTATACCAAGGAATTTATCTTTGACTTTTCCGCTTCGGGGATTGGGTGCCGTCTGCGGAAGGATTTATTTGACCATATCCAGACCCTTTCGGTAAGCTATTTTGACAGCCATAACTC
>CAYQFO010000076.1:0-6977 GCA_964416815.1 uncultured Rhodobiaceae bacterium
CTTAGACACAGCTAAGGCCCCCATCGATTGCATACGTGTAGCTATCGCTGTCGCCGCCATTCCATATCAGACACGGCGAAATATCGAAAACGCGAAGAGGTTGAAAAAGTGCGCCGCGAAACTGATCCACTAAAAATTTTGGAAGAACGACTTTTACACCGCCAATTGATTGACGAAGCCGATCTTAAAAAACGCAAAGAGGCTATAAAGGAAGAAATTGAAACGGCGGTAGATTTCGCGCTGGACAGCGACCTGCCACCCGACAGCGACTTGATGACGGATATTCTGGCGGCGGAGGGTTAATCATGGCCGTAAAAATTCTGATGCCAACCCTCTCACCGACCATGGAAAGCGGTAAAATCGCGCAATGGCTGGTGGCTGAAAATGACAAGGTAGAGTCGGGCGATATTCTCGCCGAGATTGAAACCGATAAGGCGATTGTCGAATTGGAAGCGATTGATGACGGGACAATCGGCAAGATTTTATATGAGGCAGGGCCGGATGAAATTGCCGTCAACCGTCTGATTGCCATTCTTTTGACCGATGGTGAAGATGCCAATGCGATAGAGGCGGCTTTGCAGGAAAATGATGCGGCGGCCAAGCCAGCTGGTCAAGAAATCACCGCGTCAACCGATATGACCGATACAGCACCGATGCCGCAAGTAGAAACGCTTGCCCGGCACACTGCCGAAGATATTGTTTTGCCGGAGAATACCCCCCATCGCGACATTGCCATGCGCGAAGCGTTGCGTGATGCGCTGGCCGAAGAAATGCGCCGCGATGGTGACGTGTTCATCATGGGGGAAGAAATCGGTGAGTATCAAGGTGCCTATAAGGTGACACAGGGCTTGCTGGATGAATTTGGTGGCAAACGGGTGATCGACACGCCGATTACCGAACACGCTATTGCCGGTTTGGGGGTCGGTGCGGCTTTTGCAGGGCTGAAACCCGTCGTTGAATTTATGACGTTTAATTTCGCGATGCAGGCGATTGACCAGATTATCAATAGCGCGGCGAAAACGCGCTATATGTCGGGCGGTCAAGTCGCTTGTCCGATTGTGTTTCGCGGGCCGAACGGCGTTGCCGCGCGCGTGGCGGCACAGCACAGCCAAGATTATTCAAGCTGGTATGCCCATGTGCCGGGGTTGGTTGTGCTTGCCCCGGCAAGTGCTGTCGAAGCGAAAGGGCTGTTGAAAGCCGCCATTCGCAATCCTAATCCGGTGGTGTTTCTGGAGCATGAATTGCTTTATGGCGAAACCGATAGCGTACCCGATTATGAAGATTTTATATTGCCTATCGGGCGCGCACGCGTAGCGCGTGTGGGTGGGGATGTCACTTTCGTTTCATATGCACGCGGTGTGTCGCTTGCTTTGCAGGCCGCAAAACAACTTTCCGATACTGACATTGACGCCGAGGTGATTGATTTACGAAGCCTGCGCCCGCTTGATATAGAGGCGGTGCTGGCATCGGTAAAAAAAACGAATCGGCTGGTGACAGTGGAAGAAGGCTGGCCAGTCTGCTCCATCGGCTCGGAGATTGCCGCGCAAGTGCAACGCCATGCTTTTGACGCATTGGACGCGCCGATTGAAGCGATAACAGGTGCAGACGTGCCAATGCCCTATGCCGAAAATCTGGAACGTTTGGCCCTGCCACAAATCGCTCAGATTGTAGAGGCAGCCAAGCGCGCCTGTTATATTAAAACCGATGGGGATTAAATGAGCACCCAGCGTATCCTCGCTTCGCCCTTGGCACGGCATATGGCCAAATCGGCTGGGCTTGAACTCGCGCACGTACACGCCAGCGGGCCGGGCGGGCGCATCATCAAGCGCGATATTGAAGCGATGCTCAAAAATCCTACAGAAACATCTTCCTCTGCTACGCCGAAAGCGACTCTGTCCAAAACATCGACTTTTGCTGCCTTGCAACCGCCTTTAGCCGATGCGCGGGCTTATTATGAGGCTGGCAGCTATGATGAAATACCGCTGGAGGGTATGCGCACTGCTATTGCCGCGCGGCTCACCCAATCCATGCAGCAAATCCCGCATTTTTATCTGACCCGTAGCCTGCCCATGAGTGCGCTGATGGATTATCGCGCCAGCATTAATGTCGCGCTAGCCGAGTGTGGCGAGAAAATTTCCTTGAATGACTTGCTTATGCGTGCTGTCGCACTGGCCTTGATGGATGTGCCGGAAGTTAATGTCTCTTTCGCCGGAGATGCTATTTTGCGCCATCACCATGCCGATATCGGCGTTGCCGTGGCCCTACCCGGCGGCTTGATAACGCCGATTGTCACGCGCTGCGAGGAAAAACCCATTCGCGCCATTGCCACCGAAATTCGCGCCTTGGCCGCCAGCGCCGCGCAAAAGCGGTTAAAGCCGTCGGAATATGAAGGCGGCAGTTTTTCGGTTTCCAATCTAGGTATGTTGGGTATTGACCGCTTTACCGCCGTCATCAATCCGCCGCAAGCCGCCATTTTGGCGGTCGGCGGGGTGCGCCGCGAGCTGCGTATGGAGAAAAACGACACTGGTAAGGATACGGTCGTGGAAGACAGTGTGGTAGATGTCACCCTATCGTGCGACCATCGAGCGATTGATGGTGCGTTGGGTGCGCAATTCCTCACCGCTCTGGCAGTTTATGTCACAAAGCCCATGCTGTTGGTGCTTTAGTCTCTCGCCATGTTCACCTGCGGCAGGACGCAAAAAATAGGCCAGCAGGCGGGGTTAAAGACTAGCTGTCGGCTTGTTCTTCAGCTGGTTTTTGCGCGGCCAGCTATTGGCTTTATCGTCAAGGCTGCCTTTTTTGAGTGCTTTTTCAAGCGCACTTTCGCCTTGCCCATTCTTCATTTTTCTACCTCACTCATGCGCCAAACCAGCCAATAACACATATTTCGTTTCAACATAATCATCCAGCCCCATAAACGAGCCCTCGCGCCCCATACCCGATTGTTTTATACCCCCAAAGGGCGCGACTTCGGTTGATAAAAGACCGCTATTGACCGCGACCATGCCGGCCTCAATAGCCCCTGCCACGCGCCAAATACGCGCCATATCGCGGGCGAAAAAGTAAGCTGCCAAACCAAATTCCGTATCATTGGCCATCGCAATAACGTCAGCCTCAGTGTCAAATTTGAACACTGGCGCAAGCGGACCGAAAGTTTCTTCTGACGCCACAAGCATATTCTGATTGGCGTCCGCGACCAGCGTCGGCTCGAAAAAAGTGCCGCCGAGCGCGTGACGCACGCCGCCACTCACCAATCGCGCGCCTTTGTCCAGCGCATCTTTGATATGCGCCTCGACAGTGGCCAACGCATTGTCATCAATCAACGGGCCTTGCGTTACGCCCGCGTCCAGCCCATTGCCAACCACCAGTTCACCAATGGCTGCCTGAAGCTTATCCAGAAAGGTTTCATAAACCCCTGCCTGCACATAAATCCGATTGGCGCAGACACAGGTTTGGCCGGTATTGCGGAATTTGGAGACCATTGCCCCCTCAACGGCAGCGTCAATATCAGCGTCGTCAAACACAATGAACGGCGCATTACCGCCCAGTTCCATAGAGACTTTTTTGACCGTGTTGGCCGATTGTTTGAGCAAAAGACGGCCGATTTCGGTCGAGCCGGTAAAGCTCAATTTTCGGACAATTGGCGAGTTGGTCAGCACGCCACCAATCGCCGAAGCACTGCCGGTAACAACACTGAATACGGCGGGCGGCAGACCCGCTTGTTCGCCCAAATAGGCAAGAGCTAATGCCGTCAATGGTGTTTGTTCCGCCGGTTTGGCGATAATCGTGCAACCCGTGGCCAAGGCGGGGGCTACTTTGCGGGTAATCATGGCAGCGGGGAAATTCCACGGCGTGATGGCCGCCACCACCCCTACGGGTTGCTTCATCACCAATATAGAGGCGTCTTGACGATGGCTGGGAATGATGGCCCCATAAACCCGTTTGGCCTCTTCGCTAAACCAATCAATATAAGATGCGGCATAAGCAATCTCATCGCGCGCTTCGGCCAATGGCTTGCCTTGCTCATGCGTTATCAGCTGTGCCAAATCTTCCTGATGGGCGATGATGAGGTCATGCCATTGCCGCAAAAACCCACCGCGTTGTTTGCCGGTCAGTGCCCCCCAGTTAGATTGAGCCGCCTCAGCCGCGGTGATGACCTTCTCGGTTTCAGCCGCGCCCATATTCGGCACATGAGCAATCACATCGCCTGTTGCCGGATTGGTGACAGCCAGCACCGCGCCGCTATCAGCATCTTGCCAGAGACCCGCATAATAAGCCTGACGACGCAATAATTCCGGTTCGTTCATCTGAATACGCATTGTGCCGCATCCTGTGCTATTGCGCCTTCGCGAACCCTAACCAGTTTGCCCTTCAATAACAAGCACCGCAATGAACCTATTGATATGGTGGCGATTAGCCTTTCGGATAATAGGTATATATGGGGGGCGCAACATCCTTTACTGGATTGCTGGTTTTATCAGAAAACGTGCCGCCTGAACTGAAAATAACGGCTGCGGCTGCGTTCAAGCCAGTGTGAAGCGCACCCTCAATCCAACCTCCACTCCATGAACACGAGTCACCGGCTATATACAAGTGCGTATCAGTATTCTTGTCAGATGACTTACTGAAATCGTGGAACATTTGATCGATATATGAATCCTGTCCCGGGCGCGCCAGCGTGAAACCGCCATAGTAATATGGTTCAGTTTCCCAGTTTATCAGCCGTAAGTCACGTTTCACATCACCGGTGAAAGGCACCAGCTGGCTGCTATAATCTTCATATGGCGTTCCCTCCATAATCTCATTTATGGCCGGAATGAGAAGGGTATTCAGATACTCTTCTGGGTCTGTGATTGCCAAAGTCTTAATGGAAGCATCCTCCCAAGTATACTGCCCCAACACGACACCGCTACCCGATGGATCACCGTAGTCGAGTGTGTAAACTTGTGGCACACGTGTATCGGATAAGATGTTGCGCGGATACTTTCCACCCTCCCAAAACTTCTTCGTACGAATGAAGAATTTAGACGATGGCACCATATGCGTTCGATTGATGGCTTCAGCGGTGTCTAAAGACGTGGCCGCCTTGCTGTGATCCGGTTGGTAAACGGACACGCCGTCAATCGAAATTTCCATTGACCGATTTGAGGTAGCCACAATGACATAGTCAAGCCCCCCAAAATCCCCGCCAACAGAGAAAATAGTCCATTTGCCATTTTCTTTTTTCACGCTCAAGACACGTGTGTTTCTGACCAGTTTCCCGCCGCTCTTTTGAAACCCTTCCAGTAAATTATCTGCAAGTGAAGATATACCGGAGGGAACAAATAATTGATTTGTTTCCAACTGATTAACCAGCAGACGGTAAATATACAAAAATCCGATATTGTATAATGGCCCGAAGCCACCGGACCCGATGCCCAACGTGCCAAACCGCGTGAAGTCATCTTCCGTCCAAATTATCTTCTCTCTGGTTGCCAATTCGCCATTTGGCGCGAATATCTTTCTCAAGCCCGAATACCAACTGTCGGCACCAAAGTAATCAAGATATTTTTGCCAGATGGCAATAATTTGCTTGTATGAATTTTGATCAGAGGCACTTTTCTTGAGTAGATTGGACATCTCAATACTGGAAGGAAATTCGCGCGCGCCGTCACGACTGTGAATGCCGTTAGTGACTAAGCTAACAAAGCCATTATGAACATTTTCAAACCCCTTTGGCGGCGTGGTCTCATCGCTCCACAACTGACCTGTGTGTTGGTATGATACCCATGTTGGCTGTTTTCCGGGGTCTGGAAAACCACTGGTTGTCTTAATGCCAAATTTATAAAAATAATGAAACAGCGTTTCTTCGCTCGGCGGAAAACGCATGGCACCCAATTCAGCAGTGTCTGTTGATTGCTTCCGGTCTTTTTCCAAGAAAAAATCGCTATAAGTGCGTCCCCCATTATGGTCGTTCGAAATTGTCACCAATGTCACATCAGCGCCGGCCTTTGCCAACTCGTATGCTGCACAACAGCCAGCGGGGCCATCACCAACTATACCGACTCTGGCACCGGTGCTTCCTATCTTGTCGCCTGACCTATCGAGCCATTGTGAATAAACAAATCCCGGTGTGTCGACATATGCCTGAACCACATCGTCTGCTCCCTTATCGGCAGCACTTTGAAATAAATTCGGAATAAACGTTGCCATCACGATTGCTCCTCTATGATTGCATGATTGCTCCTTTTTTTATTATTGGGGTGTTTTTGGTTTCTTACGAAAGCGATACAATCAGCATGGCCAACAATTAATCAGCCAAGCATGGCCAACAATTAATCAGCCAATCAACAATTTATTTACAGTTATCCACAGTTAAAAAATGAACCCTTTTTTGAGATAATCATTCCAGCAAATCTACGACCAGCTTTGCGGCCGAGAGCAAACGCCTGTCCATCCCCGGTTGGCCGACCAGTTCCAACCCAATGGGCAGACCATCGCCCGATTTTCCAACCGGAACAGTGAGTGCCGGATAAAGCACATTGCTGGTCGGGTCGGTATTGCGAATGAAAGTCTGGAAGGTCGGCACACCACGCCCGTTCAACATGGTGGTTACATCTTCGCCGATTTTGACGGCTGGAAGCGGCGTCGTTGCAACCAACATCGCGTCTAGCTGATGCGCACTGAAATAGTTCTGATAAGCCGCTTTCAATTGCGGCCAATAGACCTGCATGGCCTCTTTATAGGCCGCCTCTGACACGGCGTGCGCACCAGTCGCTGCTTCAAGCACGGCTTTGACATCGGGGCTAAGAACGGCTTTCTTAACCTCGGCGAAATCGCTTTGTCCGCGCGTGCGCAAATAAGCTGGCATCGCGCGCACGACCTCATAAATGACCATTGGAAAGCCGACAGCCGCGCTCAGTTTACCAATATCGGCATCCATATCAGCGCGAATAATCGTGACACCTGCTTTTTCTAGTGTTGCCATCGTGCGGTTC
>CAYQFO010000077.1:0-6960 GCA_964416815.1 uncultured Rhodobiaceae bacterium
AAATTGCCGGGGGCCATGACCAGTAAATTGGTCTGATAGGCAATCGGCGTGGCAAAGGAGCAACTTGCCGCAAATACTACGGCCAATAAAAACGCCATTGGGTCAACATTCAACGAACCGGCCAGCCCGGCGGCCAAAGGCGTAAACAAAACGGCGGTGGCATTATTGGTCAATATATTGGTGACTAGTGCGCAAATCAGAAAAAATCCCGACAGCACAATGGCCGCAGGGGCGCCGTCGAACAGCGTCAAAAAGCCGTCTATCATATAACTCGCGCCGCCGGTTATATAGAGTGCCTTGGCCATAGAAAGCGCGGCGGCGACAATCAGGAAAATGCGGAAATCAAAGCCGCGTCCGGCTTGGCGCACATTCAATACATTGCTCAACACCATTGCCGTGGCACCAATCAGGGTCGCCACCACAATCGGTACCAGACCGGAGGCGGCCGCGATGACGGTGGCCACAAAAATCAGCCGTGCGCGTCCGGCCATTCCAAAGCTCGGCAATTCGCGTGCCGACCATTCCATCAGCAGCGCATCGCGATTGTGGCGCAGGGCTTCGATATTGCTTTGCTCACCGATAACCAGCAGCACGTCACCAGCTTCCAGCCTTGTATCGGCCATTTGATGGCGCAAAATATGGGCGCGCCGCTGCACACCGATAATAAAGCAATCGGTCATGTGCGAAAAGCCGGTCTGGTAAATACCGCGGGCGCTCATACGCGAGCCGGGGGCAACAACCAGTTCGGCGGTGACGAGGTCGTTGACCTTAAGGGCTTGGCTGTTTGGTATATGTGGCAATATCTGTTGCCGCAAGGGATGCTCATTATCGGCCAGTGCGTCGGATATTTCACGGCGCGTGGCGGCGATGAAAATCCGGTCTCCGACGCTCAGCTGCATATCATCAAAAGGCGGCAGGAGAAGGCGACCTTGGCGTTCAATCATTTGCACTGTCATGCCGCTCAAGACGGGTAAAAATCCGGCGCGGGTTTGGCTGCCGACCAACGCATCGCCGGTGCGCAGGCGTAGCTCAATAATATATTGGCGACCAGTTGGGCCGCTTTCGGTGACGTCCTTTTTTGTGCTGTTGGTCATCAGGCGTGGCAGCACAAACAATACATAAATAAATCCGACACCGGCCAGCACCAGCCCGGGCAGGGTTTGGTCAAAAAACCCCAACCGGCTCGTGCCAAAACCGGCAGCGCTGTCGGCGACTAGTAAATTTGTCGATGAGCCGATAAGGGTCAACATACCGCCCAACACGCAAACAAAACTGAGACCCATCATATAAACACCGGGGATTAACGTCCCGCGCTTGACCACGGCAGCCAGTATCGGGATGGTTATCAGCACCACCGGCGTGTTGTTCATCAATGCGCTTGACACCATGGCGAGCAGCAAAATCAAAATCGCTGCCAGAGCAGGATTGCGCGCGGCACTGCGTGAGGCGCGTTCAATCAGCCGTTCCAGCGCACCGGATTGGAACAGTCCTTGTGCCATAACCAATAAAGCCATAATGGTAATCAGAGCCGGATTGCCGAAGCCGGCCAGCAAATCGCCTGTTGTCAGCATGATTTGGCCGTTTGTATCAATGAGCGGCATGAGGGTGAATAAGAGTAAGAGTGCTGTCATCACCAGCAAAGAGGTGACTTCCATGGCCAATTTTTCGGTGACGAATAAAACCATAGCCGCACCGATAATGGCGAAAGTCATCCACATATGCAGGCCGTCAGTCATTGCACCATTATACATTGTTTGTTTGGCGGCTCTCTAGATTCTTCAAACCATATACGCCATAACAACACGATGGTGGATAGCAGAAAATTACGCGATGCTTTCGGGCAGTTTGCCACAGGTGTGGCGATTGTGACGATGCGAACCGATGATACTGTGCCATATGGGGTGACCATTAACAGTTTTGCGTCGGTTTCCCTGAAGCCGCCCTTGCTTTCTTGGTGTCTTGATAAAAGCAGTGATATGGCGGAGCTGTTTGCCGAGGCGACGTATTTTTGTGTGAATGTGTTGGCGGCAGATAGTCAAGAATTGGCCGATTTAATGGCCCAATCAGGGACGCATAAATTACCGAAGGACAGTTTTTGCATAAGCGAAAGCGGGGCGGTGTTGATGCAAGGCGCATTGGCGCATTTTGAATGCACTGTTTACAATCGCATAGAGGCTGGTGACCATGTGATTTATCTGGGGGCTGTTGCCGATGTCGGATTTTGCCCAGAGAGTCGCGCGCCCTTACTCTATTTTCGTGGCGGTTATTTAGCCGTTTAATTTCTCCGCGGCTTGCAGGGCAAAATAAGAGAGAATGCCGTCAGCACCGGCGCGTTTGAAAGCCAGCAAGCTCTCCAGCACCACATCCTCCGACAGCCAATCATTCTGCATGGCTGCTGTCAGCATGGCGTATTCGCCCGATACCTGATAGGCGAAAGTCGGCACGTTGAATGTGTGTTTGCATCGACTGACGACATCAAGATAGGGCATGCCGGGCTTGACCATCACCATGTCGGCACCTTCGCGCAAATCAAGGGCAATCTCGTGCAGTGCTTCATCGGTGTTGGCGACATCCATTTGATAGGTTTTTTTTTTTTTTTTTTTTCTGTCGCTGGCGCCGACCGCATAGCGGCACGGACCGTAAAAGCCAGACGCATATTTGGCACTATAAGCCATAATCATCACATTTTGATGGCCCGCGCTTTCCAAAGCTTTGCGAATGGCACCAATACGCCCGTCCATCATGTCGGACGGGGCGATAATATCGCACCCCGCCGCCGCCTGATTAAGGCTTTGGGCAACCAAAATTTCGAGTGTTGCGTCATTGACAATTTCTGTGTCCTGCATCACCCCGTCATGGCCGTGGTCCGTATAGGGGTCGAGGGCGACATCGCACAAAATACCGATATCCGGCACTGCGTTCTTAATGGCACGGGTGGTGCGGCAAACCAAATTATCTGGGTTGTTGGCTTCGCGCCCATCGGCTGAACGCAAGTGTGCCGGTGTGTTGGGAAACAGCGCAATGACCGGAATACCAAGCGCGGCGGCGTGTTTGGCGGCGTCGACGGCAAGCTCAATACTGAGCCGTTCGACGCCGGGCATTGAGGCGACCGCTTCGCGGTCATTATCACCTTCAATAATAAACAGCGGCCAAATCAAATCATTGACGCTGAGGCGTGCTTCGGCAACCAGTCGGCGCGACCAATCGGCCTGCCGCAGACGGCGCATACGGGTGTTTGGAAACGCGCGTTCAATCATGACAGATATTTACCGTTATTACCGTTATTACCGTTCGCTGAACTAGAATATTTTAGGGAAAAAGCGATTGGTGCGCTGCATATAGGCTTCATAGCCCGGTTTTTTAATCAATCGACGCTCCAGCATCGCAGCACCTGACACGTTGACCAGCAGATAAGTCATCAAAACAGGTGCAAAAATCGTCCAGATGGCCTCCGGTGTGGCGGCGACAATGGCGAGATAAATGCCCCACCAGAAAAGCGCATCGCCGAAATAATTCGGATGCCGTGTGCGCGACCACCAACCATCGGTCAATAAATTGCCTGAACCAGCATTGGCAGTGGCGCGAAATTTGGTCAGCTGAATATCGGCCAATGTTTCCATGGCCAGCCCACCAAAGGCGATAAGCAAGCCAATGACCGCAAGGCCGGGCAGGGCAGCATCGCCGCCAATATACAGTGCTGTCATATAAGGCATGGCAATCAGATACATCAGCCCGCCCTGCAGAGCAAAAACGGTGAACAGGCTGCGCCACCAGAATTTATCGCCGTGATGCGCCCGCATTTTCTGATAGCGATAGTCTTCTTCGCCTTCTTTACGCCACCGAATATTCAGATGTGTAAACAGCCGCACCCCCCACAAAATCACCATGAGTGCCGTTGCCATGGTGAGCGGGCCTGTATTGTCGGCTGTGAGCAATGCCGCCAGCGCGACCAATGCAAAGCCGCCGCCCCAGAACATATCAATGATGCTGGCGTCCCCTCGAACGAGGCTGACAATCCATAGGGATATCATCAATATCAAAACGGTTATGGCAGCCGCTGTGAACGAGCTTGATAAAATACACGCAATCATGAATATAAAGCTAAGCCGTTTTTCTCGACCTGTCAGCATAAAATGTGCTGACAAAAATATGGAACGACAGAGGATACACAGAGGATATATTGTATGCGTCCGCCTGCTCGCTACGCCTATCTGGACCATCCGGGGGTGTTGGCCTTTGCCCATCGCGGGGGTAACCGTCATGCGCCGGAAAACACTCTGGCTGCTTTTGCCGATGCGGTTGCACAAGGTTACTGCTATCTGGAAACCGATGTTCATGCCTCAAAGGACGGCGTGGTTTATGCTTTTCACGATGATAATCTGCAGCGCATGACCAGCGATGATATTGCCATTCACGCGCTGACGGCAAAAGAGATTGATGCTATCACCCTTGCTGGCGGCCATAAGATTTCGCGTATGGCGGATTTGTTTGAGGCTTTTCCCGAAGCGCGTTTTAATATCGACGCGAAAACAGGGCCAGTGGTGGCACCCTTGGCCAAATTGCTGATTGAGACGGGCAAGGTGGACAGCACCTGCATTGGTGCGTTTAGTGACAGCCGCATAAACAAACTGCGCCGTCTTATCGGGCAAGATATTTGCCATGGTGTCGGGCCGAGAGCTGCGGTGTGCTTTCGGTTTTCGGCTTGGCTGCGTATGCCGGTGCGGTTTTCTGCTGGTTGTTTGCAGTTGCCAGTCAGCCAGTATGGGATTGCGATGGTGACGCGGGCCTCAATTGAACATGCGCATCGGCTTGGCTTGCAAGTGCATGTTTGGACAATAAATGACGAATCAACCATGCACGAACTGCTTGATATGGGCGTGGACGGGCTGATGAGTGATGAGTGCGTATTATTGAAAAAGGTTTTGCAGCAACGCAATCTTTGGGCTTGAAGCCATTTTCTGTGCATCAGTTGGCGGGTTTGTTTGGTATGGTTTGCCGATTGTGCTAGACAGTTTTCAGTTGCCACGGAAGGATTGCTCATGCCGGAACCGAAACAATTTGACAGCTCTGTGGGTGATGGCTTTTTTTCTGAAGCATTAGCCACACATGACCCGTCCATTGCCGCCGTGATGGGCAAGGAATTGGCGCGTCAGCAACAGCAAATCGAATTGATTGCCTCGGAAAATATCGTCTCGCGGGCGGTGCTGGAAGCGCAAGGCTCGGTGCTGACGAATAAATATGCTGAGGGTTATCCGGGGCGGCGCTATTATGGTGGCTGTGAGGAAGTTGATGTCGCCGAAGAGTTGGCGATTGAGCGCGTCTGCAAATTATTTGATTGTGCTTATGCCAATGTGCAGCCCAATTCTGGTTCGCAGGCCAATCAGGGTGTGATGATGGCGCTGGTTAAGCCGGGCGACACCATTATGGGCATGAGCCTTGACGCTGGCGGCCATCTGACACATGGGGCGCGCCCCAATCAGTCGGGAAAATGGTTTGACGCGGTGCATTATGGTGTGCGCGAAGATAATCAGTTGATTGATTATGATGGCGTGGGCAAATTGGCCAAATATCATAAGCCAAAGCTGATTATTGCTGGTGGGTCGGCCTATTCGCAGATTATTGACTTTAAGCGGTTTCGTGAAATTGCCGACAGTGTTGGGGCTTATCTGATGGTTGATATGGCGCATATCGCCGGTTTGGTGGCGGCCGGTGTGCATCCAAGCCCATTGCCTTACGCCCATGGTGTGACCACAACAACGCACAAAACATTGCGTGGCCCACGCGGCGGGTTGATTTTGTCGAATGATGCGGAACTTGGTAAAAAATTCAATTCGGCGATTTTTCCGGGCATCCAAGGGGGACCGCTCATGCATGTGATTGCCGCCAAGGCGGTCGCTTTTGGCGAAGCCCTGCAGCCGGACTATAAAATTTATATTCGGCAGGTAGCGGAAAACGCCAAAGTGCTGGCCGATACGCTGAAAGGCCATGGATTTGATATTGTGTCGGGGGGGACACAAAATCATTTAATGCTGGTGGATTTGCGTCCTAAAGGATTGAGCGGCAATGTCGCCGAAGCGGCATTGGAGCGCGCCCATATCACCTGCAATAAAAACGGCGTGCCGTTTGACCCGGCGCCCCCGACCATTACCTCTGGTGTGCGACTTGGTACACCGGCTTGCACGACACGCGGCTTTGGTGTGGCTGAGTTCAAGAAAGTCGGCGATTTGATTGCCGAGGTGCTGGACGCGGTGGCGGCCAATAAGGGTGAACCAGCACAACGCGCCGAGCAGGATGTGTGTATGCAGGTGAAAGAACTGTGTACCCGCTTTCCAATTTATTAAGGGCATTTCATGCGCTGTCCCTATTGCACGAATGCCGATACGCAGGTGAAGGACAGCCGTCCAACCGAGGACAATACGGCTATTCGTCGCCGCCGCGTGTGCGCCGATTGTGGCGGGCGGTTTACCACTTTCGAGCGCATCCAGCTTCGCGAATTAATCATTCTCAAAAATTCCGGTCGTAAAGTGCCGTTTGAGCGCGATAAACTCATGCGATCCGTGCAAATCGCTCTGCGAAAACGCCCCGTTGAACCGGAGCGCATTGAGCGTATGGTGAGCGGGATTGTGCGGCGTCTGGAAAATCTGGGCGAGTCGGAAATCGCCGCCAAAGTGATTGGCGAATTGGTGATGGAAGGCCTTTATGCGCTCGATCAAGTGGCTTATGTGCGGTTTGCTTCGGTTTACCGAAATTTCCGCGAGGCCAAAGACTTTGAAGCATTCCTCGGAGAAATGACGGGTCAGTCGGAACAAGGCGACCTGTAGCTTCGAGAGGGGAGCGATAGGTGACGGCAGACACGGCAGACCAAAATTTTATGCAGCAAGCATTGAAACTGGCGCGTTATGGGTGGGGACAAGCTGCGCCCAATCCGGCCGTTGGTTGTGTGATTGCAGATAGCAGCGG
>CAYQFO010000078.1:0-6893 GCA_964416815.1 uncultured Rhodobiaceae bacterium
TTGTTGTTTCTGGCGATATTCTCGCTGGCTTTGGCTGGTTTGCGGCCTGATATTATGATTTACAGCCTCATCCATGAGACACGAATTTAGCCCGTTTGGGATGCCATGCAAGCGAATCCTTTTAGCCTCAGTAAGCCCGCCCCTATTGAGACAATTTGTGTGGATAAGCAATCTGAATCGCTTCTCAAAAAATACTACATATAGTATATTTTTCCTTACCGAATACAATATGTGTACTCCGCACATATCCGCATGATAGGGAGAGAAAAATGGCGTGGACTGAAGAACGTGTTGAAATACTTAAAAAATTATGGGTGGATGGGCTGAGTGCCAGCCAAATTGCCCGTAAAATGGGCGGTGTGACCCGCAATGCCGTGATTGGTAAAGTCCATCGCTTGGGTCTGTCGGGACGTGCGACATCGGCGCGGGTTTCAACGGCGCAAACCAGCACCGACTCCGGTCGCAATACCGCGCCGTCTCTGCCCGGCAATCGCGGACGCTATCGACCCAATGATTTGGAAGAAGTAAAAAATGTGATACCGGAACCGATATTAAGTCCGGAAGAACGCGCCAGCGTGCTGCATCTAACCGAGCATACCTGCAAATGGCCGATTGGCGACCCCGGCACGACGGATTTTCATTTTTGTGGTGCCCGCGCCAAAATCGGCAGTCCCTATTGCACCGTTCATGCCGCGCAGGCTTATCAGCCACTGGAACGCCGCCGCCGTCGCAAACGCATAATGCGCCAAGGGGGACGCCAAGCGCGCTCCATGTGATAAAGCCGGAAAGTCTCTAAAGGGGCTTTTCTTCTATCGTTTCCTGTAGCAAACTTATGCTATGGGAGAACACGATGAAAAATTTCAAAGATAAAATTTGCGTTGTTACTGGTGCTGCCAGTGGCATCGGGGCGGCTTGCGCTCGCGACTTGGCGCGCCGCGGTGCCTATCTGGTCATGACCGACATTCGCGCCGAGATGTTGGCCGAAACGCTCAAGGCTATCGAAACCGACGGCGGCAGCGGCGAAACGCATATTGTTGATGTTAGCGACCGCGACGCCATGTTTGCGCTGGCCGAGAAAATCATCACCGCCCATGGCGGGGTTGATCTTATCCTCAATAATGCCGGTGTGGCGCATGGGGCGACGGTCGCCGATATGACGATGGATAATTTCAACTGGGTGATGGATATTGATTTTTGGGGTGTGGTCTATGGCACACAAGCCTTTCTACCGCACATGATAAAACGCGATAGCGGTTATATTGCCAATGTGTCCTCGGTGTTTGGTCTGTTCGGTGTGCCGACCCAGTCGGCCTATAATGCCGCAAAATTTGCTGTGCTGGGCTTTACCGAGGCGCTCCGCCATGAAATGCGCGACAGCAATATCGGGGTGAGCTGTATTCACCCGGGCGGTATCAGCACCAATATTGTGCGCCATGCGCGTTTTGAGCAGCGCGCTGATGCCGCCGCCGAGCGCGAAGAAGCGATTGAACGTTTTGAGCAGTTCACCATGACCACGCCGGACAAAGCAGCGCGGATTATTCTGCGCGGCATTGGCAAGCGCAAAGCACGTATTTTGGTCGGGTCGGATGCGGTTTATTTCGACATTATCCGCCGCTTGTTTCCGACCCATTATCTAAAATTTTTGCCATTGGGCGATATCGGTAGCGACCGCACACAATAAAGCTTGACTTTGATTTGCGACTGTCATAAGTAAAACTAATAATCATTCTTAATTGCAAAAGATGCCTCATGCGACACACCCCATTATCTCCATTTTTAACCGCCGCTTTGGGTTGTCTCTTATTTTTTGTTGCCGATGTGCAGGCTGCAAATCAGGTGAATGTTTACAGCTACCGCCAGCCCTTTTTGGTTGAACCGCTTTTTGCCGGTTTCACCGAAAAGACCGGCATTGAGGTCAAAACCATATTTGCCAAAAAGGGGTTGATTGAGCGCATTCAGACCGAGGGTGATGCAAGTCCGGCCGATGTGGTGTTGACCACAGATATCGGCAAGCTGAAACAGGCCGCCGACACCATCGCCCGCCCGGTCACTTTATCGGTGCTGCAAAAATATATTCCGGCGGCGGCGCGTGGTGGCGACAATAAATGGTTTGGCCTCACCTGGCGTGCGCGGATTGCCTATGTGTCAAAAAAGCGGGTCAAAACCCCGCCGCAAAATTTTGCCGAACTGGTTGAGCCGCAATGGCGCGGGCGCATTTGCCTGCGCTCCGGCCAGCACCCTTACAATAATGCGCTGTTTGCCGCCTTGTTGGCGCATATGGGTGAGGCTGGTTTCAAAAAATGGCTGACTGGCTTGAAAGCCAATCTGGCCAGTAAACCGTCGGGCAATGACCGCGCACAAGTGCGTCTGGTTTATGCAGGTGCCTGCGACATTGCCATCGGCAATACATATTATCTGGGTAAAATGCAGACCAATAAGAAAGACCCACAACAGAAAAAATGGGCGGCGGCGGTAAAGCCGGTATTTCTTGCCATGCCGGGCGGGGGTGCGCATGTGAATGTATCGGGCATGGTGATGGCCATTGCCGCGCCGCATCCGAAAAACGCCCGCAAGCTGATGGAATTTCTGGTGTCGAAAGAAGCGCAAAAACTCTATGCCGAGGTTAATTTTGAATATCCGGTGCGCAAGGGCGTTGGTGTATCGCCGCTTGTCGCCGCATGGGGACGCTTGACGCGCGACAAATTGGCCATGGACAAAATCGCAGCCCATCGCCAACGCGCCGCGCGCCTTGTCGATATTGTCGATTTTAATGCCGGCCCATAAGGGCGATAATGAGTCTTGCCTAAAAGCTGTTTTTGCCGCAAAACTTGCAAAGCAATCAGGGAGATAATGATGAAATTTTCAGGAAAATGTTATTGTGGCGATGTATGCTATGAAGCGGAAGGCGACCCTGCTTTTCGGGGACAATGCCATTGCCGTGAGTGTCAATATGTTTCCGGTGGCGCGTCCAATTTAATCATTGGGATGCCCGAAGACGGGTTTCGCTATATTAAAGGTGCGCCATCACAATATATCCGCGATGATTTGGAGGCACCGGTGACGCGCGAATTTTGTGGTCGTTGCGGCACACCGATATTGGCGCGCTCCCCCAGAGCTCCCGGGGCGGTGGCTATCAAAATCGGCACAATGGACGATCCGGCACAATTTGGCGGCCCTGAGGTGGCGTTTTATACGGATGACAAATATGACCATCACGTCATTGCCGAAGGGGTGATGCAGTTCCCCAAACTGCCGGGATAAAATCCCGAACCTATTAGAAGCTCTTGCCCCAAGAGACGACAACACGCAGGTCGTCATCATAGGATGTGTCTTCTTCTTCCGGCGCCACAATATCTTTGGTGTTGATAAAGGCAAGGCTGAAATCACCCTTGGACAGGGTCAATGACATATCAACATTGTCATCCTCGTCACCGGTAATAGATGCAACACCATAGCTCAGTGCCAGTCCCCAGCCATCGGCTAGGGCGGTCTCAAAGCCCAGTGTGGTATAGCTGTCATCACCGGCCTCTTTGCCGCTAGCATTGAGCAGATAATAATGCGACAGCGATACCGCCCCGACGCCCAAAGTCAGATAGGCTTCTGTAAAATCTGGCTTCTGCGTTTTCGGCGCATCGGGATATAAACCGGCAAAATAGCCAATATCATAAGACACTATCCCGACTTCACCGCTATATCCGGCGTAAATGTCGAGTTCATAGCTTGCTTCACCATAAGTCGCATCGGCAACCCAAGTGCCGAGATAAAGCCCGTCGCCTAAATCGGCATCAATGCCGCCGGAAATACTGGAATTACCGGCATTTTGGCTCGTACCGCGAAAGATATAATCCGAGGTGACGCCGATATTGCCTTTAATTTCCAGTGCCTGCACTGGAGCGGCAGCCATGCCACCCGCCAACAGACCAGCCAACACAGATATTTTGAGCGTGGTTTTTTTAGGCATCGTCATAATGAGTCTCCTTTAACATTTCTGACACTTCGAAATATGCAAGTTTTGTGCCAAATATGGGTTTGCATTGGGTTACTTTTTTCAATGGTTGGTGGTCTTCGCCGGGGCTTAAGAAGGGGTTTGAAAACAAGTCGCTTAATTTTTGGGCAGCAAGCATAAATTTTGTCTTTGCCTATTTTGCGTGCTCATCGTGAATCCGGCAATTGACAGCACCGCATCAACATGGTGAGTTTTGCATCTGCAAATTGTAAGCCGATGGGGAGAAGCAAATGAGCGACGAATTAGCAAATGAACTGATGGTTGAGGTGGCCGATGGCGTGATGGTGATGACGATGAACCGTCCGCAAGCCAAAAACGCCATGAATAAAAATATGGCGGAATTGATTGCCGCCGCGATTGATAAATTCGAGGCTGATGCGGATATTCGTGTGGCCGTTCTGACTGGCATCGGCGGCACATTTTGTTCGGGCATGGATTTGAAAGGCTTTCTGGCTGGCGAAACACCGACAGTTGAGAAGCGCGGCTTTGGTGGTATTGCGCAATACTCACCGACCAAGCCGTTGATTGCCGCGGTTGAAGGCTATGCGCTGGCCGGTGGTTTTGAACTGGTGTTGGCGTGTGACCTTGTGGTGGCCGGTGAAGGCAGTAAATTCGGTCTGCCGGAAGTGAAGCGGTCATTGGTTGCTGGTGCTGGTGGTGTGTTTCGCCTGCCGCAGCAAATTCCGCAGCGTATTGCCATGGAAATGGTGCTGACCGGCGATCATTACAAGGCCGACCGCATGTATGAATGCGGCCTGATTAACGCGGTAGTGCCGGACACCAAAGCTTTGGAAGGCGCCAAAGAGCTGGCCGCGCGTATCGCGGGTAACGGTCCATTGGCGACGGCGGCCTCGAAAAAAATCATGACCGAATATAAAGCTTGGCCGCATAATGAGATATGGAAGCGTCAGCAGGAAATTATGTCACCAGTGTTCCAGTCGGGGGACGCGCGCGAAGGCGCCACGGCTTTTGCCGAAAAACGCCCACCCGTCTGGAAAGGCAAATAGCCGAACTGGTGCAGCGGCTCTTTTATCTTATCGGTTGGCTGTTCTCGGCTACGGATTGTTGTTTCGTTTGCGCGCCGCAAAACTGCCGCTCACCGCATACCGCCCTTGTCCGCGACCGGTATTGATGGTAAACGTGCCTCCGGTTTGCAAATTATTGCGCGTGCCATAAACGCTGCCATTGATTTGCGCATTATTACTGGTGCCGCTATAGCGTGCTGTGTTGCTATTCAGCGACAGGCCGACCGTTGTTTGCGGGACATTGACGCTACCGGCGGAAAAATTGGACAAAACCCATGTATTTTTAGTGGCATCGGCCGGGTTGGCAAAATCCAATGCAATCGTTACATTGCCAAGGCCGTCAACCGACCCTCCGGTATCGACCAGCTTGCCATAGGCATGACCAGTGAAGCTAACCGTTTGGCCAGCCAGCGAACGAATTGTATCGGCACTCAATGGCGCCCCAATCGCAAAATGGCCTTGATGTTTGTAGGTGATGTTTTGCAATGCGCTATCGGTGAAGCTATCCACTGTCCATAGACCGGTTGCGAGCTGATTGCAGCGGCAAACACTCACCGCATTGTTAATGGCTTGCAGTGTTGATGTATTGTTTCGCGTTAATGTCTGTCTCGCATCAGTGATGACGGGGGCTGCGGGCGAATTCTTCTGACCGGTTTTTGCTGCAAGACTGGCCTGAAAAGTCAAAGGTGTCTTTAGTTTCAAAAAATTACGCGCAGTGGTGCTACCGACTGCGGCCTCATTTTCCAAATAGATTTGGTTGACCGTATTGGTGGCAAGCAGATTGCTGGCGGCAAAATTCATGGTGATTGCGCCATCGCTCGCCAATGCCAGAAAATTATCTGCCGCGTCTTCGCTGATATAAGGTGTCCAAGCCGCCGCCGCCCCATTGTTTAATTGCGTGGCGCCGGCGGGTGTGCGTTGGCCAGCAAAATGCAGATAATAGGAGCGGGCTGTCGCTCCTTTGTTATTGTTTGGGGCGCCATTCCGCGCTTTATTTCTTGCATTTGCTGCACGTTGGGGTTGTTTTCTATCGTCCTCGGTGATTGAGATGTCGCGTCTCGGCAACCCAAAATTATTCAACCCGTTTGTTCCGGCCGGATTATTGGCCTGCGCCGCTGGTATTCTGCGTGCCGCCGCGCGGGGCAAGCCATCGTCATTTTCGGGTGCGGGGCCAGTGTCGGCGGCTCCGGCCGAGGGCTGGTTTCGACGCTGGTTTCGGCGCGGCCCTTCGGCAGCGACTTTTCGCGCCGTTTCTGCATTATAAAAATTGGCTGCCACATTCATTCCAACGACACGTATTGTGGTTCTGGTATCGAAAGCACCATTGGCAAGGGCGGCTCTTTCAGACGCGGCATCTTGAACATAAGCTCGCGGTCGCGCACCGCCACCGGGCGCATTTGGCGATTGCATCGTGACGAGCCTTAGCAATAATCCTTCACTCGACACCAGTCGCCCATTTTTATTGATTGTCAAAAGCCCCTGCTCATATAGTTCTGCGACTTGTTGGTTGTTTTGTAAAACGTTACGACTGGCGACAAGATTTTTCTGACGCCGCCTTTCGACAGTCAGAAAATCAGCATTGGGGGCTTTGCCCTCTGCCGGTCTTGGTTGTCTGGCTGTTGCGACCACCAATCCGTTTTCGTCCACGCGTAGATAGCCTTGATTAAGGGCTCTTCTGAGGTTCGGGTCACGTCGGGCCAGCCCCGCGGTCGGCGCCAGCTTGCCGTCTTTTCCAACAGCCAGTGCGCCCTCATCAACCAGCTTGGCCAATTGCGGGCTAATTTTTTTCAACGCCGCACTGGCTTTAAGCGAACCGTCTTCGGCAACTTCCACTAAGCCTTCGCCGACGGCATCGGCGCGCA
>CAYQFO010000079.1:0-3455 GCA_964416815.1 uncultured Rhodobiaceae bacterium
ATCAGAGACAGAGCCTGTTTATATGTGTCACCATAGTGTTCGCTTTACCTAATATAAACGATTGCAAAAGTGAAGTTTTTTTTTGATTTCAAGGAAATCTGGATGCCTGCCGATATTGCTAAAAAAAACCTTCTTAAAGCGCGTAAAAAAGCCGCTACCGATCGGTTTCGCACTTTGCGCGACGATTTATGTAGCAAACTCGAATCGCTGGAACCGAACGGTACGCGCTTCAAACGTCAAAAATGGACACGCGGTGATGGCCGTGAAGACCTCGGCGGCGGCGAAATGTCTATCTTGCACGGTACGGCTTTTGAAAAAGCGGGCGTGCATATTTCTACCGTTTATGGCGAGCTTCCCGAAAACTTCCGCCATGAAGTGGATGGCGCCGATGAAGACCCGCGCTTTTGGGCCGCCGGTATCAGTGTGATTATTCACCCGAAAAATCCGCACGCCCCAACCGCACATATGAATACGCGCATGGTGGTGACAACCAAAAGCTGGTTTGGCGGCGGCGGCGATTTAACGCCCATGCTGGAGGCCGCCCGCACACCCAAACACCCCGACACGCGCGATTTTCACGCCGCCTATAAAGCCGCCTGCGACGCCCATCATCGGGACTATTACGGGCGCTTTAAGGAAGCATGCGATAAATATTTCTTCCTGCCGCATCGCGGTGAAACACGCGGCACTGGCGGTATTTTCTATGACCATCTGAATACGGGAGATTGGCAAGCCGATTTCGCCTTCACGCAAGATGTCGAGCGTGCCTTTCTGGAAACCTATCCGAAAATAGCCGCCCGCCGCATTCATCAAGCCTATCGCGACGCCGACCGCGCCGAGCAATTAAAACGCCGCGGCCGCTATGTCGAGTTCAATCTGCTTTATGACCGCGGCACCATGTTCGGCCTCAACACCGGCGGCAATGTCGAGAGCATATTATCTTCCATGCCGCCCATAGTGACATGGCCGTGAGTGGATGACATCCCCCTATCGCTTTATTTCAGCCGCTTTTTCAGTTCCGCTTCGACTGCCGCCGTATCAGGAAAGCTCGCCGCCACCCACCAGTCTTCCAGTGTTTTGTGCATCACGCCCATATCCGGCCCTGCCGCCAGTCCAGCTTCCTGCATCATCGCGCCGGTGAGCGGAAAATGCGGACGCTGATAATCTGCCGCCTGCGTCCGCGCCAAATCACATAAACCCAAATCACCGCCATCACCCGATTGCATCACCGCTTGGTCGGCCACGGCTTCGGCACCGTCATAATAAAGCGCGGGTGGCAAATCACTGGCATTATGCCATTTCGGTGTGGCCAAAGCAGCACCAATTCGTGCCGTCTGCTTTTTCGACAGACGCAACGCCTTGGCGACAAGCGACAAATCATCGCCAGTCAGCAAGGCGGTCAATCGTAGCATCGGTTCGGCACTGACACGCATGACTTTTTGCAAGCGCACATGATTGACTGCTGCAACACCCAACACGGCGGGCAACAGGCCGATAGCGTCCAATTTGGCCAAGGCCGTGGCCGAATGGCTACCGCGTAAAATGCGCATAATCTCGACGCGCTTGCGCTCCGGCGACAATTCGTCAACGCCATGTTTTGCAGCCGCACAAGCCGCTAACGCATCCGCGTCCATGGGTCGGCTGGGCGTGAGCGCAAAATGAAACCGGAAATAGCGCAAAACCCGCAAATAATCTTCCCCAATACGCTCTGCCGCATCACCGATAAACTGCACACGCCGCGCCGATAAATCGGCCAACCCTTGACCGGTCGGGTCGTGCAGTGTGCCGTCTGCATCGGCATAAAGCGCATTCATGGTCAAATCGCGTCGCGCCGCATCAATCGCCCAATCACCAGTTTGCTCTATCTCGGCGCGGCGGCCATCGGTTGCAACATCTTGGCGTAGCGTCGTAATTTCATACGCCCGCCAGCCCTCTCCTTGCGGCAACATGGCGGTCACCGTGCCATACTGAAAACCCGTTTTAAGCCAACGGATTTTCGCCGCCTGCAAACACGCCAGCACGTCATCGGGCGACAAAGTGGTGGCCATATCAACTTCGGTATCACCATCGGCCAACCCAAGAAGCGTATCGCGTACGCAGCCTCCGACGCAGCGCGTTACGCCCGCATCTGCGTTCAACACCGCCAACAGGCCTTGTGTGTCCTCGCGCCACAACCATTGGCTATGCGGATGCGCATGGGCAAGCTTTTCCATTGCTATTCAAACCGACCGGGCTCAATCTGCCCGTCTTTTAAGTGCGGCGGCACATAGCTTGCGTCGGGCGCATCGCCCGACATAAACCGCCAAACCAGCAGACTACTCAAGACCAAGACCGTGCCGATAGCGACCGACATGGCATAATTGCGCCGCGTTTCGACATCGGGTTGACTGCGGCGCACCCATATTGTCCACGCCCAGCTCATCAAAAAAGGGAGGCAAAACAAAAACAAATTCCAAATGATGATACGTATCATGCCGCGCCTCCATCATGCACACATTTACCCATATGGCGCAACATGCCCGCCGTTGCGCCCCAGATATTATAACCCTCAAACTGCATCGAATAATAACTGCGCCATTGCCCCTGCCACTTAACTTTATGGAATTGATAGCGGCCATACGCCATCGCCACGCGCAAGGGAATTTCAAAAATTTCAGCGACTTCGTTTTCGTCCGGTGTCGGCGAAAAGCCGGGGCGGACAAAACCGACAACCGGCAAAATCCGAAACCCCGTGCCGGTTTCATAAGTATTGAGATAGCCGTGTATGGTGACATGGCTCGGGTCAAGACCGACTTCTTCGTGTGCTTCGCGCAAGGCCGCCGCCGAAGGTGAGGCATCGCTTGCTTCTACCTTGCCACCCGGAAAAGCGACTTGCCCCGAATGGTTTTGCAAATGGTCGGCACGGCGCGTCAACAATATGGTTGGCTCGTCTTCATGCGTGACAATCGGCACCAGCACGGCGGCCAAGGTCAGTTGGCGCGCAGGCACCGAAACACGCTTAGATTCTCTGTCCCCATCAAGATTCATATCGCCAATCTGCCCCGGTCGATGATACAACAGCTCGTCACAAGGTTGGTCACGCTCAATGACGGCCAAAATGCGTGTCAGATAATCCATCACTCAGTCTGTCTTGATTTCGCTTGCAGGCGCAATCGGAAAAAAAACACCACCGCTCCACACCCCGAACATATCGCCGTCGACTTCCGCCAAATCAACCAAATCATAAAAGGCGGCGCGCGCAATCAGCGCCTCCAGCCGCGCCCGCACATGCACGTAAGGCGCAGGCTCGCGCGTTATCGGGTCAATCTCAAACCGCAAAGCGTGTTGCGCCCCGGCCTCAGTAAAATCACCGACATTGGTTTCAAACCGCAACACACGAGCCTTGCCCGTGCCAGCCACATGCATCAGCGTCGCAATAAAGGGGGCATCTTCCACCTCAACACGAATTTTCTCCA
>CAYQFO010000079.1:3465-6851 GCA_964416815.1 uncultured Rhodobiaceae bacterium
CACCGGGGTCACCAGATAATGTTCGCCATCCTCGTCATGGCGCAAAATCGTTGAAAACAATCGTACCAGTCTTTTGCGACCAATCGGCGAACCGGCATAATACCACTGCCCGTCGCGCGTAATTTTCATGCCGATATCGCCGCAATAATCCGGCTCCCATAAATGCACTGGTGGCAAGGCTTTTGCACGGCCTGCTTGCTCGGCCTGCTTTATCACATCTTGTAAAGCGTTCTCGCTCTTCTTCGTGCCGGACATATCACAACCTCCGCCTTCATTTTAGCACAATTCAGGCGCCGGACGAACCTTACCGCTCAAGGCTTCACATCGTGCCACCGCGCCACGCACCAAAAGCCGGGCGGCCTCAACCGGCCCCGGCATGGTGACATCGGCAGGGGCAATTTGAAACCCGGCTTTTTCATAATAGGGCAAATCCCCCACCAGCAGCACAATCGGAAAACGCGGCTCATCCAGCTTTTCATCTACCAGTGCCAGCGTATGGTGCATCATGGCTTGGCCTAACCCCTGCCCCTGCCGTTTCGGATGCACGACGAGCGGCCCCAATAATAGCCCACACGTCTCACCGATTTTTATCGGCCAATAGCTGATACTGCCCAACACAGTGTCACCATCACGGGCAATATGGGCGAGGCTTTCAATCGGGCGATTGGTTTCGCGCAAACGCTCAGCCGCCCGCGCCAGACGACCCGGGCCGAAAGACAGTTCCAGTAAAATTTCGATTTCCGCCGCATAAGCAGCCTTGGATTGTATTATTTCATGGGTCATTTGGGCTTTCCTGCAAATGGAATAAACGACAGTTAAGACATGCAAAATACCGGTCGGATAAAATCAGACCGGACAATTTTATCGTCGTCGTAAATTCCTCCGCATGGGATGCCTCTTTCAGAAATTCATTCCCCGATTAACCGAACCGATACAGCTTGTCCAGTTTTTTCACGGCCTATGCCGTATAGATGAAGCCCAAATAACCGGCATAAAGAGCAAGACAAACAATACCCTCCCGACGTTCCATGCGGCGTCCGGTGGTCATAAAATAAACCCCAAGCAAGGTAACGGCGGCCATCACCCAGACATCGGCTGTTATTTCGGCGGTCATCGGCAGTGGCGTAAGGCTCGCCGTTGCCCCCAGAACCAGCAATATATTAGCGATATTACTGCCGATGATATTGCCGACCGCCAGACCGGCATGACCGCGTATGCTGGCCATAATCGAGACCGTCAGTTCAGGCAACGAGGTGCCAATCGCAACGATGCTGAGGGCAATCACCGCCTCTGACAGGCCGAATTGACGCGCCAGACCAACCGCACCATTGATCATCAAATTCGCACCCCAGACAATACCACCCAACCCCAAAATCAATGCCGCCAGAGCGACAATCACGCCGCCCGGTAGATTGCTTTCTTCCACACCGGTCGCCACTTCTTGCCTATCACCGGCTGCGTGATGGCGGCGGAACAAATAGAGTGAATAAGTCACCAAAGCCGCCAATAAGAGAAATCCGACCACGCGCATGATGTCACCCAATAAGGCCAATCCCAGCAGCACACCGGTCGCCGCCAGCATGATGCGACTGTCGCGTGTCAAGGTGGTCTCATCAATGGTGAAAGCGCAAATGACCGCCATCGTCCCCATCACCAACAATATGTTGGCGATATTGCTACCGACCACATTGCCGACAGCAATATCGGGCTGCCCCTGCAAGGCCGCTTGAATGGAAACCGTCAACTCCGGTGCCGATGTGCCGAAAGCGATAATCGTCAGGCCGATAATCAATGGCGCGACGTTGAAAGCCGTCGCAAGGCTTACCGCACCGCGCAATAAACCCTCTCCGGCCAGCCCCAAAACAGCACAACCGCTAAGCAGTAGAAAAATCGGTGTCTCCATATTCGGATTCTAGCACGCCCCAAACACCTGACAAGTTACTTGACAAGCAGGGTCTGCTTTTTATTTGATGCATTTGTTTGGTATTTACCACATAACTAGCTGGGAGAAAAATACGATGGCTTGGAATTTCGGCGACATTCTCGACACAATCATACCCATTATTCCGTCAGGACACCCGGCGCTTATTCATGGCGAGCGTGTCATAAGCTGGCAGGAAATGGACAAACGCTCCAATCGGTTGGGACACCATTTGCTGGCCGATGGCGCACAAATCGGCGACAAGGTCGGCTTTTATATGCGCAATCGTCCGGAATATTCGGAGTTGCTGGCGGCCTGTTTTCGTTTTCAGCTGACACATGTTAATATGAATTATCGCTATGTGCCGGATGAAGTGCATTATATTTTCGACAATTCCGATGCCGCTATTGTGGTCTATAGCAAAGAGTTTCGCGACAATATCGAAGTGCTGCGCCCGCGCCTACCGAAAGTAAAATTGTGGATTGAAATCGGCGACGGCAAAAACATACCCGACGGCATTCTCGACTATGAAACCCTCGCCAGCACCGGTAATGACGCAAATTATGGCGGCACAAGATCGCCCGAAGATTTGTTGCTTCTCTATACAGGCGGCACAACTGGTATGCCCAAAGGCGTTATGTGGGAGCACGACGCACTACGCGAAACCCAGATAATGGCTTTGCGCGCACTGGGCGAAGTGCCGGAGACTTTGGACGACTTGAAGCTGTTTTTGAAAGAGCAAGGCCCCGGCGAAATTTATATTCCGGCTTGTCCGCTGATGCACGGCACCGGCCTTTTAACCGCCATGAGCGTGATAATGCGCGGCGGGTGTATTTTGACGCTGGAAGCCGCCTCCTTTGACGCCCATGAACTCTGGCGGGCGGTCGACAAACACAAAGTTGGCAGTATGGCCATTGTCGGCGATGCCTTCGCCAACCCTATGCTGGCCGCGCTTGACGAAGCACCGGAGCAATATGATTTATCGAGCCTCAGCAACATTATCTCATCCGGCGTGATGTGGAGCATGGAAAACAAGCAAGGTCTGTTGAAGCATATACCGCAAGTCATGCTCGCCGATGCTTTCGGCTCCTCAGAGGCGGTCGGGTTCGGCAGTTCGGTCACGGTCAAAGATGAACCGGTCGAAACCGCCAAATTCACCACCAATGAATTTTGCAAAGTGTTTGACGAAAATGACAATGAAATCCCACGCGGCAGCGATACGCCGGGCTTTATCGCCTTTGGCGGACCGATTCCCTTGGGTTATTACAAGGATGAAGAAAAAACCGCCAAAACCTTCAAGACAATAAACGGCCATCGCTATTCCATTCCGGGCGATTATTGTCTGGTGGACGAAGACGGCACGCTCACCTTATTGGGGAGGGGTTCGGTGTGTATCAATTCGGCCGGTGAGAAAATCTATCCCGAAGAAGTCGAAGAAGCCCTGAAACTGCATGATGATGTCGAT
>CAYQFO010000080.1:0-4560 GCA_964416815.1 uncultured Rhodobiaceae bacterium
TAATTTACTGGCGTCGGTGAATGATTTGGGTACCCGCCTGCTCCGCGCACAGACACGACAGTTGGAGCAGAGTCGCCACCATCTCGTTGGACTGGCGCGTGGCCTGCTGAAGTTGGATGATGTGCTGGCCAGCCCCAGCCAGATGTTGGACAGCCTGTCGCAAAGGCTGGCATTTGGCTTGCAGGCCAATATACGTGTGCATCGGGCGACATTTGAAACACGATTGGTGCGGCTGTCGGGGCGTCCCCTGTTTGAGCAAAGCCGCCGGTTGGCAACAAAAACTGACAATTTGTATGCGCGCACCATACGCGCCGTGCAACAACAAATTGAGGGGCGGCAGGCACGCATGACGGGTTTGGCGCGTAACCTGAATTTGGTAAGCTATGAAGCGGTGCTGGAGCGCGGCTTTGCTTTGGTGCTGAATGAAACGGGTAAGCCGGTGCGGGTGCCGATTGATGCGCCCGCCGGCCATTTGGTAGATATTCGCCTCGCCGGTGAGCAGCAAATAGCCGCACGGGTTGAAGGCGCATCAGCCGCGCCGCATACGCAGACAAAAAAATCGACAACAGAGGGTGACGCACAGAGCGAACTACTATAAGCAAAAAACATGATGGAAAAACTGGCTACCATCCGTTATTTGGACGGCGACTTTGAAATCATCGCGGCGGGGTCGCATGTGGTGTGCGCCGTCACCGGCGAGCCGATTGCGTTGGGAGATTTGCGCTATTGGAGCGTCGCCCGTCAAGAAGCCTATATTGACGCCAATGCCTCGCTACAGGCCGAGTTGGGGCAAGAGGAGCAAAAAACACAAGGGTGATGAGCCATGCGGTTTCTTTGTCTTTTATGTTTATTGATTTTTGCCCCTGCGGTGCAGGCGGCTTCGTTTTCTTCAACCTATGTGGAAACCCATATTGGTCGGCTGATACAGGGTGGGCTGATGATGTTGCAGCTCACCCCTGGTACGACATTGGCGCTCAATAATCGACCGGTGTCGCAGGTTGACGGGCTGGTTTTGATTGGCTTTGGCCGTGATGCGCCGCTTGAGCAAGAATTGGTTTTGATGCGCAAGGGCAAAAGCCGCAAGGTGATGCTGAAACTGAAACAACGCGACTATAATGTCCAACGTATTGACGGCCTGCCGCCGGCGATGGTGACACCGCCTTTGGATATGATTGCGGCCATTAAGGCACAAGTCGAACAAAAATTTATCGCGCGGCAAAACAATACGGCGGCTGTCTGGTTTGCCAATGATTTTATTTGGCCGACCAAAGGGCGCATCACCGGTGTTTATGGCAGCCAGCGTTTTTATAATGGCGAGCCGCGCCGCCCGCATTTGGGTGTTGATATTGCCGCCCCAAAAGGCACACCGGTCTATGCACCGGCCCCCGGCGTGGTATCACTGGCCGAGCCGAATATGTATTTTGAAGGCGGACTGATTTTTCTCGACCATGGCTTGCGGTTGACTTCGGCACTCATGCATCTTGACCGGATTGATGTAAAGCCGGGTGAATTTGTCAAAAGCGGACAACAAATCGGCACGGTTGGCGCCACCGGGCGCGCCACCGGCCCGCATCTTGACTGGCGTATGTTTTGGTTTGACCAGCGTGTTGACCCGTCTTTACTGGTGCCGCCACCCAAAAACGGCAAAGTCCAATAATCAATTCAATTCGGTCGCCAGCGCACGTGAAATTTGTGCCACCAGCGCGTCAAATTTCTCTATCACCAATTCAATATCCAGCACATTGGAGGCTCTTGCCAATCGGCTACGCGCACCGGCACCGGCATGTGCCAGCCGGGCCATGTCTTTGCGCGTCGTGATAAGCTGCGCACCGGTTTTTTCGGCCTCACTCAGCAGGCTTTGCGCCTCGGCTTCGGTAAAGCTATGATGGTCTGCAAATGTTTGCAATTTGGTGACGCGAAGACCTGCTTCAGTGAGCGAGCGGTAAAATTTCTCTGGTTTGGCAATGCCGCAAAAGGCAAGCACCTCACCTGTTATGCTTATCGGGTGTGGTTTTGTGTGGGCGTGATAGACGCCAATATGTCGTGCTTTGGCGGCGGCGATTAAAGGCGGCAGACTCCGATGTGCCGGTTTTCCAATCACCAACAAAGCATCTATGTGGCCGATGGCGACACGAAGCGGTTGGCGTAACGGCCCTGCCGGTAAAAGGCGTCCATTGCCCAGCCCGCTTGCGCCATCCACGACAATTAAATTAAAGCCATGCCCCATGGCAGGATTTTGAAAGCCGTCATCTTTGATGAATAAGTCAGCCCCGTCAGCGACCGCCAAACGCAAAGCGGCCATGCGGTTAGCGCCGATATAGGTATTTGTCTCCTGCGCCAGCATCAATGGTTCGTCGCCCACTTGGGCAGCACTATGAAGGGTCGGGTCAACTTTCATCGGCGTTTTCAAACTGGCCTTATACCCACGCGAGAGGACGGCCACAGATTTCCCCTGCGCCGCAAAATACTGTGCCAGCAAGCGCGTGGTCGGCGTTTTACCGGCACCGCCCGCCGTTAGATTGCCAACACAAATAACCGGTTTGCCCGGATGCTGGGTATGGGTCAGTATGCGATTGAGTTTTTCCAAAGCGCGGTAAATCAGGCTTACCGGCATCAGCGCGAGACTTTGTGGACTATAGAGTTTTTGCCAAAATCTCGGCTCAGTCATGGCGCATTATTTCACCAAGATAGGGCGCGAGCAAGGCCAATAGGTGCGCGCGTGCGCCACTTAGATTATCGGCAAATTGGGCTGCGTTTTCGATGAGTTTTTGGCGGTGCGCACCATCCAGCAAAAGAGTGGTGAGGGTCGGTGTGAGAGCCGCCCTATCATCGAGTGGATAGGCGGCACCGATTTTAACCATGTTGGCAAAAATCTCGGTAAAATTTTCTGTCGATAATCCGTACATAATGGCGCAGTTGAGCCGTGCGGCTTCCAACGGATTTTGTCCACCATGCTCAACCAGCGTACCGCCGATAAAAACCGTTTCAACGGCGCGATAAAAAACCCCCATTTCGCCGATTGTATCAAGCAGATAAATCTGCGTTGAGGCGGTGGGCAATTCTTTTTTGCTGCGCTGTGCAACCATCAATCCCATATCGCGTAAATGATTTGCCAACCCATCGCCGCGTTCGGGGTGGCGGGGGGCGACCAGTGTCAACAAGTCGGGCAATGTGGCGGTTAAATTGATATGCGCGTCTGCCGCCAGTTCCTCTTCGCCCGCATGTGTGCTGGCCGCCAACCAGCAGGGGCGCACGCCAATTACGTCAGTGAGCGCGGCAAGTTCTGCCGCATCGCCACTCAAAGGCGGGGCATCCAATTTCAGATTGCCACAGATCTCAATCGGGCGGTCGGTCAATTGCTTCAGCCTTGTCGCCGTGGTTTCATCTTGCGCCGTCAACAGGGAAAAATGGCCGAACAATTCTGCCGCGCTTTCGGGTATGGCCTGCCAACGCCGAAAAGAGGTCGGTGACAAGCGTCCATTGATTAAGGCGACCGGAATTCGGCCTTGGCTCAGCCGCGCCAACATATTCGGCCAGATTTCGCTTTCGACAAACAGCGCCAAAGCCGGACGCCAATGTGCCAAAAAGCGTGCCACATAGGGCGCGTGGTCGAGCGGCACAAATTGGTGCATAAACCACCCATCTGTTTTGGCCGCATGACGCGCGGCAATTTCTGCCGATGTGCGCGTATTTGTGGTGAGCAAAACACTAAGCCCTGTCTGCGCAGTGTGAATGTCGTCAATCAGGGGCAGGACGGATATGGTTTCACCAATGCTGACCGCATGTATCCAGAGCAGCGGCGCGTCGGGGCGTGGTTGACCGGCATGGCCGCGGCGTTCCCTCAATCGGGTTCGGATTTCGCGCCCGCGCAATAGGCGCCAAAACAGCCAAAGGGGAAGCAGAAAACCGAACACGGCCATCAGCAGATGATACCCCGCCACCGCGCGCATCAGACGGCTTTATCGGCAAATTGCTTTTCAAAAAGCGTGGCATAAATGCCGTTAAGGGCGAGCAATTCGTCATGCTTGCCGGTTTCAACCATATGCCCCCTATCCAGCACAAAAATGCGGTCGGCATACATAATGGTCGACAGGCGATGGGCAATCACCAGCGAACTGCGCCCTTGCATAAGCGTGTTCAAGGCGTCTTGCACTTGTCGCTCCGACACCGTATCAAGCGAAGAAGTGGCCTCATCAAGCAATAAAATCGGTGCGTCTTTTAACAAAGCGCGGGCAATGGCAATGCGTTGTTTTTGTCCGCCCGACAGACGCAATCCACCCTCGCCGACGCGCGTTTCATAACCGTCGGGCAATTCGCAAATAAAATCATGCGCCGCCGCCTGTTGGGCGGCTTGTTCAATCGCTTGGCGGTCAGCATTGGTCGTGCCGAAGGCGATATTGGCAGTGATTGTATCGTCAAACAGAAAGGGCTCTTGTGTGACCAGCGCCATGGAGGCGCGCAAAGAGGCGAGCGTCACATCGCGCACATCCTGCCCGTCAATGGTAACGCGGCCTTGATTGGTATCAAAAAAGCGCAAAGCCAGATTGAGCAAAGTCGATT
>CAYQFO010000080.1:4570-6831 GCA_964416815.1 uncultured Rhodobiaceae bacterium
GCGATTGAACAAGCCGCCCAACAGGCGGCGGCGCATGCTTTTATTTGCGAATTGCCCGAACCCGAAGCCCCAACCAGAGCAATCGTCTCGCCTGTTTGCACGTCCAATGAAACGCCCTGAAGTGCCGGTATGCCGCGCTCCGGATAGGCGAAGGATACATTCTCAAAAGCAATATGTGCGTCGGTTACCTGTAAAGCGAATGCGTCCGGTTTATCAATAATGTCATCACGCTGGTCGATAATGGCAAAAATTCGTGTGCCGGCGGCAACCCCCTCCTGCAACAGGCTGCCCATATTGGCAACCGCCCGCAATGGTTGATAGACCGCCATCAGCGCAGTAATAAAGCCGATAAACTCACCCGACGTCAGATTGCCGCCTATGGCCTGATTCCCGCCATAGAAAATAATCACGCCGACCGCAATACCGGCCAGTGCTTCAAGTGCCGGACTGGCCATCATGCGGGCGCGCGTGGAGCGCATGGTAAATTTCAACACACTATCAATGGTTGATGCGGCGCGGGTTGTCTGGTTGTCTTCTTGACCATAGGCTTTAACAATGCGCAGTCCGCTCAATGTTTCGGCCAGCAATGTTGACATGCCACCGGTTTCTTCCAAGCCTTGTCGTGTGGCTTTGCGGGTCACTTTGCCGAGCCGACGCATGGACACGATACCGAGCGGTACGACGATAATTGTATAAATCGTCGCCATATGCCAATTAATGGTGAACATGAAGCCAATCAGTGCCACGATGGTCAGGACATGACGCGCCAGCGCAATAATGATTTGCACAAAGGCATCGCGCAGGCGCGCCGTATCATTCATGAAAACCGCGATATATTGTCCGCTGTGCTGCCGGTTAATAGCGGCCAAATCGCCGTGGACAAGGCGCGTAAATAAATCGCGTTGCACATTTGCGGTGCTGCGCTGGCCGACGAAAGCCATAATCAGATTGGAAGCAAAAGTGGCACCCCCCCTAATCAACGACACGACAATCACGCCGATGGGTATCCATATCAGCATTTCTTGATTACGGGCATTGAACACTTCATCAATGGTCTGTTGGATGAGCCATGGCAAAACACCAACGGTGACGGCAACCATTATATTGAACAGCACGGAAAGAACCAGAAGCCGCCAATAGGGACGCAGATAACCAGTCAGCACACGCTCAATCATGGCCAGTGAATGCGACCGGCGTTTGGCATAATTTGCGGCAGGGTCGGTTTTAGAAGATGGCTTTGGGGTTGTGTCGGTCACAGTAAGTCTCGTCCGAATGAATGGTTGATTCGCCAAGCTAACATGAAAGTGCCACTAAAGGCCTGCCAATGTCATTGCCTCCACCAACAACGTTGGTGCGTTCACCCCGCGTCGGAATTGCAAATCATTGGCGGGGGTGAGATGCGCGAACATATCGCGCAAATTTCCGGCAATGGTAACCTCGCTGACCGGATAGGCAATATCGCCGTTTTCAATCCAGAAACCGGCGGCACCGCGACTGTAATCGCCGGTCAGACCATCCACGCCCATGCCAATCAGCTCGGTGACATAAAAGCCGTGGTCAATCTCGGCCAGTAATGCGCTGGGTGATTTTTCACCTTCGGCCATATATAAATTGGTTGCAGCGGGTGTGGGCGGCGCGCCAATACCACGCGCGGCGCGCGCATTGCTCTTAAGCCCTAATTGGTGCGCTGTTGCGCTGTCCAGAAACCAGCACGACAGCACCCCATCTTTGACCGGTTGGAGGCGGTTGGTGGGCAGACCTTCACCGTCGAAACCGCTTGAGCGTAATCCACGCGGGCGCAATGGGTCGTCAATAATCTGCACCTTGGCGGGCATGATTTGTGTTTGCATGGCATCCTTCAAAAACGATGTGCCACGCGCAATGGCATTGCCAGAAATCGCCGCACCCAAATGCCCCAAAAGCGATGTCGAAACCCGTGGGTCATAAACCACGGCGGCTTTCACGCTTTTGACTTTGCGCGGGTTAAGCCGCTTGAGGGTGCGCTCGGCGGCGCGTTGGCCAATCGCTTGCGGCGTATCAAGGTCTTCAAAATGGTGGGTGGCGTGGCTGGCATAATCGCGCTGCATCGCATCACCGGTGCCGCCGACCACGGCACAGCTTAAGGAAAAATGGCTGGTGGTATACGCTCCGGCAAAGCCATGGCTGGTGACCAGCGCAGTCGTGCTGCGTCCCCAACCGGCACCCGCCCCTTCTGAATTGGTGATACCGTCATGGCTACGCGCGCTGTCTTCGGGTTCATG
>CAYQFO010000081.1:0-5780 GCA_964416815.1 uncultured Rhodobiaceae bacterium
AAAGGTGGGTTAATACGCTCAACCGGCAGATTGGCGTTGAGCCTTGACGGCGTCAACAATGCGGCCATCAGTAATAGCGGTACCATAAGTGCTGTCGACGGCACCACCATTCTGGCCAATGGGCGTGGTGTCACACTGACCAATAGCGGCATTATTGTCGGTGGTGATGTGGCCATTTCAATGGGAAGTGGTGCACGCCTGAGCAATAGCGGTACTATATCAGCCGGTTCATCAACCAAGACGGCGATTTACGCTGCCGGAACAAATTCAAACATCATTCTGAATGACGGCAGCAAAATTGTCGGGAAAATTCTGGCCAGTGCAGCAGACATTGTGACCGATGCCGATAGGCACACCATTCATATAAATATCAATCCACATACAACTTATGCGTTTGATTTTGATGAAAAGTATTTTGATGTATTTGACCGATTTGCCGATCAACGCCCGATGGTTAAAGGTTCGGCGCATGCTGTCGGTGTGGCGATGATGCGCGCTTTCGACATACTGGCAGCGCGTCGTGGGCGTGAGCTGGCGCGGCAATTTTATCGCCACGCATCGCTATCCGAGAAATCTGACTTTTCGACAAGTAGCTGGGGCAGTCAGAGCCGGACAGAGAAAACGCCGAGCGACGATTATGTGGTTGAAGAGAGTGCTGTCGGTATTATGCAACATGTAAGCTTTGAGGATTGGTCTGGGGCGCACAGCGAAATTCTTTTCGTCTATGAAAATGCGGCGGCTGAAATTAACGCAAGCAAACAAAAGAGAGATAGCACCTATACCGGTATCGGCATTGGCAGCATATTTGCGCTGAGCGACTTTTTTCGCTTCAATTCTTTTGTTCTGGCAGGCCGCAGTTCCGGCGAAACCGAGCGCGTCGTGTTGACGAATGCGCACAGTTTTGGTCAGCGAACCATTACCGGTGCGCATAATGCGACCCATCTTGATGGCGGTTTGTCGATGGATTTTAGCTTTCCGATAAACCAAGAATGGCAATTTGAAACGCGTATTGACGGCAGTGTATTCTTGCAACAAAGCGACAAATATACCGAAGGCGATTTGTATCGTTTCGCCAATCATCAAATGCTCCAAATTGCTTCGGAACTCACGCTGGGCGTTTCCTATGAGGGTACGGACGGCTCGCGGTTTTCTCCATTGCGTTATCTTGTGTCCTTTGAAGTGAGCCGTCATATGCGTTCGGTATTGAAAGGGGCGAAGCATGAATTCAGCTTTCTTGACCCTGACATTATTGACAATCCCGATGTAAGCCATATCGACGAAATTAAAAAAGTGGCAGGCTTGGACGCCGCGCTTGGGTTTGAATTTCAGTTTAGCGAAAACGCCCATTTGACCGGTCAAGTGGGTATCAGCACCGGCGATGACAAGCTGACCACACGCGTCGCCGGTTTGTCGCTTTTATTGCGCTTTTAGGGTGCGCGTGTTGGGCAATAAGTGAGGCCTGGCAGGCTTTGGCTGTTGCATTGCGCCCCAGCCGTTCTATACTCCGTTCAAATGCTAAGCTGGGTGCTTATTGAAAGAAAATGCAAATGCAAGATTTGCCGAGCGATTATTACCCGATATTGATTTTTATGGCGTTGTCGGCGGTGATAACGCTGGCTTTGCTGTCGGTGCCGATGCTGATTGCGCCGTCTCATCCTGACCCTGAAAAAAATGCGCCTTATGAGTGTGGCTTTGAAGCCTTCGACTCTGCACGGATGAAATTTGATGTTAAATTTTATCTGGTCGCCATTTTGTTTATTATTTTTGACCTTGAAGTGGCGTTTTTGTTTCCTTGGGCTGTTGCGTTTGGTGAATTGGGTTTGTTTGGATTCTGGTCGATGATGTTTTTTCTCTCGGTATTGACCGTCGGCTTTGTTTATGAATGGCGCAAGGGCGCGTTGGATTGGGATTAGCAAAACGATGCCTAAAAACACGCCTCAGACGAAGTTCACGCCGCCCAAAAAGCGACTGGCACCGATGCCCGACCCCTATTATGAACACGCTTCCGACGCGCTTGCTGATAAGGGTTTTATTCTGGCCGCGTCGGATGATTTAATTAACTGGGCGCGGGCCGGGTCGCTTCACTGGATGATGTTCGGTTTGGCGTGTTGCGCAGTGGAAATGATGCATACTTCCATGCCTCGCCTTGATGGTGAACGTTTTGGTTTTGCGCCGCGTGCCTCGCCGCGCCAATCGGATGTGATGATTGTGGCTGGCACGTTGACCAATAAAATGGCACCCGCCTTGCGCAAGGTTTATGACCAAATGCCGGAGCCGCGCTATGTGATTTCCATGGGGTCATGCGCCAATGGGGGGGGGTATTATCATTATTCTTATTCGGTGGTGCGCGGCTGTGACCGCATTGTGCCGGTTGACATTTATGTGCCGGGCTGCCCGCCGACGGCCGAAGCCTTGCTATATGGTGTGATGTTGTTGCAAAAGAAATTGCGCCGCACCGGCACTTTGGAGCGGTGAGCCGATGACAGATTTGGACAAGCTGGCGACACATATTCGCGAAGGCTTGGGCGAGCGTTTGGTCGGCCATTTTATCGCTTTTGATGAGCTGACCTTGGAGGTTAATGCGAGTGATATTGAAGCCGTCATGCGGTTTTTGCACGATGATGAGGTTTCAAACTTTACCCAACTCATGGATATTTGCGGGGCTGATTATCCCGAACGCCTTTTGCGGTTTGATGTTGTCTATCATTTATTGTCGATGGTCGGCAATCATCGTGTGCGGGTGAAATTGCAGGCTGGTGAGGAGACGTTGGTAGCCAGCGTGTCGGGGATTTTCAAATCGGCAGGATGGTATGAGCGCGAGGCGTTTGACATGTATGGCATTCGGTTTTCCGGCCATCCGGATTTGCGCCGTATTTTGACCGATTATGGTTTTGAGGGTTATCCCTTGCGAAAGGATTTTCCGCTCACTGGACATGTTGAAGTGCGCTATGATGATGACCGTAAAAAAGTGATTTACGAGCCGGTCTCGCTGCCTCAAGAATTTCGTGATTTTGATTTTGAAAGCCCTTGGGAAGGCATGCGGGGGGACGCGATGGCTCCTCCGCTTGGCGAAGACGAGCAGGAGGGATAGCCAATGTCATCTGCCCCCGATATGCCGGTTGAAGAGGAACGCAAATTCACCATAAATTTCGGCCCACAGCATCCGGCGGCGCATGGTGTGCTACGCTTGGTGATGGATTTGGACGGCGAGCGCGTTGAACGTATTGACCCGCATATCGGTCTTTTGCATCGCGGCACGGAAAAGCTGATTGAGCATAAAACTTATTTGCAGGCGGTGCCGTATTTTGACCGGCTTGATTATGTGGCGCCGATGAATCAAGAACATGCTTTCTCGCTGGTGGTGGAGCGTCTCTTGGGTATCGAAGTACCGAAACGCGGGCAATATATCCGCGTTCTTTATTCGGAAATCGGGCGCATTTTGAGCCATCTGATGAATATCTGCACGCAGGCACTCGATGTTGGTGCGCTGACCCCGATTACATGGGGCTTTGAGCAACGCGAAAAACTGATGATTTTTTATGAGCGCGCCAGCGGGTCGCGCTTGCACGCCAATTATTTTCGCCCGGGCGGCGTGCGTCAAGATTTGCCGCCAGCATTGCTGGTTGATATTGAGGGTTTCTGTGCGCCGTTTGAGAAGGCACTGGACGATATTGAAAATCTTTTGACTGAAAATCGTATTTTCAAACAGCGCAATGTTGATATTGGTATTATCACGCCTGACGATATTCACCAATGGGGCATGACCGGTGTGATGGCGCGTGGCTCGGGATTGGCGTGGGATTTGCGCCGTGCCCAACCCTATGAAGCCTATAATGATTTTGATTTCAAATTGGCACTCGGCAAGAATGGCGATTGCTATGACCGCTATCTGGTGCGGGTTGAAGAAATGCGCCAATCGGTGCGTATTATAAAACAAGCCATTGCGACGATGCCTGATGGACCAGTGACGTCAACCGATGGCAAAATTGTGCCGCCCAAGCGCGCTGAAATGAAACAGTCCATGGAAGCACTGATACATCATTTCAAACTCTATACGGAGGGCTATCATGTGCCGGAGGGGGAGGTTTATGCCGCCGTTGAAGCCCCCAAGGGCGAGTTTGGGGTTTACTTGGTGTCGGACGGTTCAAACAAGCCTTATCGCTGTAAAATTCGCGCCCCCGGCTTTGCCCATTTGCAGGCATTGGATTATTTAAGCCGCGACCATATGCTGGCCGATGTGTCGGCCATTCTCGGCTCGCTGGATATAGTGTTTGGGGAGGTTGACCGATGAGTGTGCGCCGCCTGCATGACGAACAGCCGGAAGATTTCACATTCACGCCGAAAAATGCGGCCTGGGCCAAGTCCCAGATAGAAAAATATCCGCAAGGGCGTCAGGCCAGTGCGGTCATTCCGCTCTTGTGGCAAGCGCAAAAACAGTCCGGTGGCTGGTTGCCGGAGCCTGCCATTCGTTGCGTCGCCGATATGTTGGGCATGTCCTATATCAGAGCCTTGGAAGTGGCGACTTTTTATACCATGTTCAATTTGTCGCCGGTGGGCGCACATTTTGTGCAGCTTTGCGGCACCACGCCATGTTGGTTGCGCGGGGCAGATGATTTGAAGGAAGTGTGTCGGCGGGTGATTGGTGCGCCGAATCAGATAAGTAAAGACGGCCAATTGAGCTGGACGGAAGTGGAGTGTTTGGGTGCGTGTGTTAATGCGCCGATGGTGCAAGTCAACGATGATTTTTACGAAGACCTGAACGCGGATAGCTTTGAACAATTACTGGATAGTTTGCGGCATGGCCGGGAAGTTAAAACCGGCTCACAGAGTAATCGTCATACATCGGAGCCGCGCGGCGGTCTGACTGTTTTACGGGAGATGCGTGATGCTCCGCGATGATGACCGTATTTTTACCGATATTTATGGGTTTGACGGGGCTGATTTAAAAACCGCCAAGAAACGCGGCGATTGGGATAAAACGGCGGCACTGATAAAAAAAGGCGGCGATTGGCTGATTAACGAGGTGAAAGCCTCGGGTTTGCGCGGGCGCGGCGGTGCCGGTTTTCCGACCGGTTTGAAATGGTCATTTATGCCGAAGAAAGGCGATGGCCGCCCGCATTATCTGGTGGTCAATGCCGATGAGTCGGAGCCTGGTACGTGTAAGGATAGGGATATTCTGCGCCACGAACCGCACAAGCTGCTGGAAGGCTGTTTGCTGGCTGGTTTCGCCATGGGTGCCAATGTTTGTTATGTTTATGTGCGCGGCGAGTTTGTGCGTGAGCGCGAGGCCCTGCAAGGCGCCATTGACGAGGCTTATGAGGCCGGTCTGCTGGGCAAAAATGCGGCAGGGTCGGGCTGGGATTATGATATTTATGTGCATCACGGCGCTGGTGCTTATATTTGCGGCGAGGAGACGGCCTTGCTGGAAAGCCTTGAAGGCAAAAAGGGGATGCCGCGTCTGAAGCCGCCCTTTCCGGCCAATATGGGGCTGTATGGATGCCCGACGACAGTCAATAATGTTGAAAGCATTGCCGTGGTGCCGACAATCTGCCGTCGGGGCGCAAGCTGGTTTGCCGGGTTGGGGCGCGAGGGCAACACTGGCACGAAGCTGTTTTGCCTTTCCGGCCATGTCAATAATCCGTGCAATGTGGAAGAGGAAATGGGCATCCCATTAAAAGAGCTCTTGGAAAAACACGCTGGTGGCGTGCGCGGCGGATGGGATAATTTGCTGGCGGTGATTCCGGGCGGTTCTTCCGTGCCGCTGATACCGAAGGCGATTT
>CAYQFO010000081.1:5790-6824 GCA_964416815.1 uncultured Rhodobiaceae bacterium
GGCGATTTGTGACGACGTGCTGATGGATTTCGACAGTTTGAAAGAGGTGCAATCGGGGTTGGGAACGGCGGCGGTGATTGTGATGGATAAATCAACCGATATTATCAAGGCCATTGCCCGTATTTCGTATTTTTACAAGCATGAAAGCTGCGGCCAATGCACACCCTGCCGTGAAGGCACTGGCTGGATGTGGCGGGTGTTGGAACGCATGGCGGCAGGTCGCGCAGAACTTGGGGAAATTGACATGCTGCTGAAAGTCAGCAAGCAGATTGAAGGGCATACGATTTGTGCGCTGGGCGATGCGGCGGCATGGCCGGTGCAGGGACTTATCCGCCATTTTCGTCCGGTGATTGAAGCGCGGTTGATGTCGGAGGCGGCAGAATAATGAACGAGCGCGTGCAAGTAACGGTTGATGGCATGCCGGTTGAAGTTGAAACTGGCACAACGATTTTGCAGGCTTGCGAGCAAGCAGGCGCGGAAATTCCGCGCTTTTGCTATCATGCGCGGTTATCGGTGGCCGGTAATTGCCGCATGTGCCTTGTGGAGGTGGAGAATGCGCCCAAGCCGGTGGCAAGCTGTGCTGTGCCGGTGGCGGCCGATATGGTGGTGCATACCAAGTCTGAGCTTGTTAAAGAGGCACGCCAAGGGGTGATGGAATTTTTACTGATAAACCATCCGCTTGATTGCCCGATTTGTGACCAAGGCGGTGAATGCGATTTGCAAGACCAAGCGCTGGGCTATGGCCATGAGGCAAGCCGTTTTGATGATCATAAACGGGCTGTAGAAGAAAAGCATATGGGACCATTGGTGAAGACGGTGATGACGCGCTGTATTCATTGCACGCGCTGTGTGCGCTTTGCCACGGAGGTAGCAGGTGTGCCGGAAATCGGCGCGATGGGTCGTGGCGAAGATATGGAAATCACCACTTATTTGGAGGCCGCCCTTCAGAGTGAATTGTCGGGCAATGTGATTGATTTGTGTCCGGTCGGGGCGTTGACCTCAAAACCTCATGCTTTTGTTGCGCGGCGATGGCG
>CAYQFO010000082.1:0-5836 GCA_964416815.1 uncultured Rhodobiaceae bacterium
GTCCAGCGCGGCCCCGTCAAGCACCAAATTACCATTACGCGCATAGAGCCGCAGGCGGGCATTGGTGACCTGTTTGGCTTGGCGCAAAATGGTGGCCGCTTGATGGCGTTGCCAATCGGGGCCGAGACGCTCATTGAGTAATTGACCCAATAGGCTGGGTTCAAGAAATTGAAACTCATTGGTCGTGGCGGCATTGCTCAGCATACGACCAATAAGCCGTGCCTGTGATTGCAGGCTTTCTTTATGCGCCTTAATCAAACTCTGGCGGCTTTCTTGTATATAGAGAAAGCCTCCGGCCAGCACAAATAAACCCAACATATTGAGAATAATAAGCCGCGCCGCCAACCGACCGCGAAACAATGACAAAACCCGCAATGACAAACCCCGCATCGGCCTAGCCATCCTTATAGCGATAGCCAACACCATATAAAGTTTCAATGGCATTAAATTGATTGTCAATCGCGCGGAATTTGCGCCGCAAGCGTTTAATGTGGCTGTCAATCGTTCTATCATCGACATAAATCCGGTCGTCATAGGCTGCATCCATCAGCGCATCGCGGCTTTTGACAATGCCGGGGCGGCGCGCCAAGCAATCAAGAATCATAAATTCGGTCACGGTGAGATTGACCAGCTCGCCTTTCCACAAGCAATCATGGCGTTCGCCATCAAGGCGCAAATACCCGCACTCAATAACCGCGATTCCCTCTTGCGTGCCGTCTTGTGTCGTTGAGCTTTGCGCGCGGGCTTTGGCACGACGCAATATGGTGCGTATACGTTCGATTAACAGACGCTGGGAAAATGGCTTGGTGATATAGTCGTCAGCCCCCATTTTGAGACCAAAAACCTCGTCTATTTCATCATCCTTCGAGGTCAGAAACACCACCGGCATCTGGCTTGTCTGCCGCAATCGGCGTAGTAATTCCAGCCCGTCCATACGCGGCATTTTAATATCAAATACGCCAATATCGGCAGGCTTGCCGGACAATGCAGATAACGCCGCCGGTCCGTCCGTATAGCTGCGCACTTTGAAACCTTCCGCCTCCAGCGCCATGCGCACGGTCTTTAATATATTGGCGTCGTCATCAACAAGTACGATTTCGGTCATGAACCCTCCATAATCAATTATCGGCAGTTTAGCGAGCAAGCACTGGAAAGAAAATGTTTTGATACGGCATAGATTCTACAAAATTGTGGCGTTGATACGGCAGCTCGCTTGCACTATGCACGTTGTTTGAATATAGTCGCGACTTATTCGTGCGTGTGGGGCGGAACACAACATGACACAGCAAAGCGGTTTTCATATGAGTGCAAACGGTATTGACCAGCAAGGGCTGGACGCTGCGGCAAAAATTTATTGGAATCTGCGCCCGGCACAGCTTTACGAATTGGCACTGGCGCACAATGAAGGCGAGATTGCCGCAGGCGGCTCGCTATTGGTGAAAACCGGTGTTCATACGGGACGCTCGGCGCAGGACAAATTTATTGTCCGCGATGCCACCACCGAAGACAATGTCTGGTGGGACAACAACAAATCCATGACCCCCGAACAGTTTGACGCGCTCCACGCCGACATGTTGGCCCATAGCAAGGGCAAGGAATTATTGGTCCAAGACCTCTATGGCGGGGCCGATAAAACGCACCGGCTGGCCACCCGCGTGGTGACGGAACTGGCTTGGCACTCGCTGTTCATCCAGAATTTACTGATTGAGCCGGAAACCGCCGAACTTGAAAAATTTTCTGCAGAATTCGTGATTATGAATTTCCCCAGCTTCAAGGCCGACAAAGCCCGCCATGGGGCACGGACTGAAACCATGATTGCGGTCAATTTTGACAAAAAAATAGTGCTGATTGTCGGCACCTCCTATGCTGGTGAAACCAAAAAGTCGGTGTTCTCCATGTTGAACTACACACTGCCGGCCAAGCGCGTTATGCCCATGCACTGCTCGGTAAATGTTGGAGAAGACGGCGACAGCGCCGTCTTTTTTGGTTTGAGCGGCACCGGCAAAACCACTTTATCGGCCGACCCGAAGCGCGTTTTGGTCGGCGATGACGAGCATGGCTGGTCGGAAAACGGCGTGTTCAATTTCGAAGGCGGCTGCTATGCCAAAATGATAAACCTGTCGGCCGAGGCCGAACCGGAAATTTATGCCACCACACAACGTTTCGGCACGGTGCTGGAAAATGTGGTGATGGATCCGCTGACACGCAGATTGGATTTTGACGATAATTCATTAGCCGAAAATTCGCGCGGGGCCTATCCTTTGTCTTTCATTCCGAATGCGTCGGAGACCGGACGGGCGGGGCATCCCAAAAACATCATCATGTTGACGGCAGATGCTTTTGGCGTGCTACCGCCGATTGCACGGCTGACACCGAGCCAAGCCATGTATCACTTTTTATCGGGCTATACGGCGAAAATAGCCGGAACAGAAAAAGGCGTGGACGAGCCGGAGGCGACTTTCTCGACCTGTTTTGGTGCGCCCTTTATGCCGCGCCATCCGTCGGAATATGGCAATTTGCTGCGCGATTTGATTGCCGAGCATGACGCCAAATGCTGGCTGGTCAATACTGGTTGGACCGGCGGGCAATATGGCGTGGGCAATCGGATGCCGATTAAAGCGACACGTGCGCTTTTATCTGCCGCGCTGGATGGCAGTTTGAACAATGTTGATTTTCGCAGTGACCCGAATTTTGGTTTTGAAGTGCCAGTTTCGGTGCCGGAAGTTGATGATAGCATTCTTGCCCCACGCGATACTTGGGCTGACAAACCTGCCTATGACACTCAGGCGCAAAAACTGGTTGCTATGTTTGTGGCCAATTTTGAGAAATTCATTGACCATGTGGACGAGAATGTCCGCGCCGCCGCCCTCGCCGCAGAGTAGCTATTTAATGCGCTTCGTCCCAGTTTTTAGCCGCTTGCGCGTCAACCACCAATGGCACAGACAAGGAAAGGCGCGGCGCGCAGGCATTTTCCATTGTGGCGCACACGCAAGCCATCAATTTCTCGGCCTGCTTTTCCGGCACTTCAAAAATCAACTCATCATGCACTTGCAACAGCATTTTCGCCTCGGTCAGGCCTGCCGCCTGTAAAGCCTCGGGCATGGCAATCATGGCGCGGCGAATAATGTCGGCCGCCGAGCCTTGTATCGGCGCGTTGATGGCCGCGCGTTCGGCAAAAGCCCGCCGCGCCGGAATTTTGGCATTGATTTCGCGCACATGAATGCGCCGCCCAAACAGCGTGGACACAAACCCACGCGCATGGGCTTCGGCCTTGACGGCCTCCATATAGTCTTTAATGCCCGGAAATTTTTCAAAATAAGCCTTGATATAATCACCCGCCTCGCCGCGTGGGATGCTCAACTGATTGGCCAGCCCGAAAGCGGAAATACCGTAAATAATGCCAAAATTTATTGCTTTGGCGCGGCGGCGAATTTCCGGCGTCATCTCGGACAAAGGCACACCAAATATTTCCGATGCCGTCATGGCGTGAATATCCAACCCGTCGGCAAAAGCCTGCCGCAAGCTGCCAATTTCGGCAATATGCGCCAGCAGGCGCAATTCAATCTGGCTGTAATCGGCGCTGACCAGCACATGGTCGGGCGCGGCAATAAACGCCGTGCGGATGCGCCGCCCGTCTTGTGTGCGGATGGGAATATTTTGCAAATTCGGGTCTGACGAGGCCAGCCGTCCAGTAGTGGTGGCGGCCAGCGAATAAGACGTATGCACGCGGGCCGTGTCAGGGTGGATAAATTCCGGTAGCGCATCCGTATAAGTCGATTTCAACTTGGCCAATGCCCGCCATTCAAGCACTTCGCGCGGTAGCTCATGCCCCTCAACCGCCAGCACTTCCAGCACATCGGCACCGGTACGCCATGCGCCGGTTTTGGTTTTCTTGCCGCCCGCCGCACCACCAGACAGTCCCATTTTGTCAAACAATATGTCACCCAGCTGTTTCGGGCTGGCAATGTTGAATGTCTCACCGGCCAGCTTGTAAATACCGTCTTCCAGTGCCGCCATTTTTTGCGCGAACTCGCCCGACAAGCGTGACAATACGGCGCGGTCAACCGTAATCCCCTCCGCCTCCATGCGCTGCAAAACCGGCACAAGCGGACGCTCCATGCTTTGATAGACGCTCATCACCGCGTCTTCCACAAGACGCGGACGTAAATGATGCCACAAGCGCAAAGTAATATCAGCATCTTCACCAGCATAGGCCGTGGCCTCAACCACTGGGACTCTATCAAAGGTGATTTTGTTCTTGCCAGTGCCGAGTAATTCCTTAATCGAAATCGATATATGGCCTAGATATTTCTGCGCCAATTCATCCATGCCATGGCCGTGCGCCCCGGCACCCAGCGCATAGGACATCAACATGGTGTCATCAATCGGGGTCAGGCCAAAGCCGTGACGCGCCAGCACCGCCAAATCAAATTTGGCGTTTTGCAACACTTTCAAAACGCTGGCCTCAACCAAAAGCGGCGCCAATACGCCCTGCACATCGGCCAAAGATAATTGCGCCGGTGCGGCGTCAGCAAAATCAAGCCCGTCGCCCTGCCCATGCAAGAGCGGAATATACGCCGCCTCGCCCGGCGCAACCGCCAGCGATATGCCCACCAAACGGCATTGCATGGTATCCAACCCATCGGTTTCGGTATCCACCGCCACCACGCCGGCTTTTGTGGCGCGCGCCACCCAATCGGCCAGCACTTTTTTGTCGGTAATCATGACATAGGCGGACGAGTCAATTTTCTCCATAGTGGCGGGCGCGGCGTGCCAGCCGCCAGTCTTAGCGTTTTTGCCCAATACACCTGCTGCCTCTTTCGCCGAATTGACCGCCAGCTTGGGGTCGGCCTCATGCGCGTCGGGGTCTATATCATAGCGTTCGGCCAATCTTTTGGTTAAGGTGTTGAACTCCATCGCCTTGACAAAGCCCATCAGTCTGCCGGCATCGGGGGCGGTCAGTGCCATATCGGCAAGTGCCACGCGCATCGGCGCATCCGTGCGCAATGTCACCAACTCGCGGCTAAGACGCGCTTGGTCGGCAAATTCAATGAGATTCTCGCGCCGCTTATTCTGCTTAATCTCTCCGGCGCGTTGCAGCAGCGTGTCCAAATCGCCATATTCCTCAATCAACTGCGCCGCCGTTTTTAGACCAATGCCCGGCACACCCGGCACATTGTCGCTGCTGTCTCCGGCCAAGGCCTGCACATCTATCACGCGCTGTGGTCCGACGCCGAATTTAGCCAGCACCTCGTCCGTCCCAATCCGCACATCTTTCATCGTATCGACCATGTCAATGCGGCCACCGACCAATTGCATCAAATCCTTATCCGAAGAAACAATCGTCACCCGCGCCCCGGCGGCTTCGGCAGCACGCGCATAGCTGGCGATTAAATCATCGGCCTCAAAGCCTTGTTCCTCAATCGCCGGAATATCAAAGGCACGCACACTATCGCGCACCAGAGGGAATTGCGGCACCAAATCGTCCGGCGCGGGCGGGCGATGCGCTTTGTAGTCGGCATAAATCTGATTGCGGAAACTGGTGCCGGAGGCATCAAAAATCACCGCTAAATGGGTGAGGCTTTCGGTCGCGCTCATATCGTTCAGCAATTTGACCAGCATATTGCAAAACCCCGCGACCGCCCCGACTGGCAGGCCGTCTGATTTGCGCGTTAAGGGCGGCAAGGCATGATAAGCACGAAAAATATAGCCCGACCCATCAACCAGATAGAGATGGTGCGATTTATCAAATTTGGCTTGCAGCATGAGCCCTCCCAAGGGTTGCCACAATAGCAAAGCTTGGGCGCACTCAAAGTCGTTTTGATGTTTCGTCCCC
>CAYQFO010000082.1:5846-6776 GCA_964416815.1 uncultured Rhodobiaceae bacterium
TGTTACATCACAGGCCAGGAGAAATTTATGGCCATCAGCCCCGACAACCCCGATAAACATGTGGCCGCGCTCAGCTTACGCGATTTACAAAAAACCTATGCCGAAAGCCCGCAAGGCTCTGAGCCAGCCTTGAAAGGCGTCACCTTGGATGTGCCGCGCGGCTCAATTTTCGGCCTGCTTGGGCCGAACGGGGCCGGTAAATCTACCATTATCAATATCCTCGCCGGTATGGTGACAAAAACCGGCGGTCGCGCTTCCATTTGGGGTTTTGATATTGATGAGATCCCGCGCCAGTCGCGTGCTTCGATTGGCATTGTGCCGCAGGAATTGAGCATTGACCCGTTTTTCACCCCCGGCGAGATTATGGAACTCCAAGCTGGTCTGTATGGCGTGCCAAAACGCCAACGCCGCACGATGGAGATTCTCACCGCCATGGGCCTAGATGATAAAGTAAAAGCCTATGCGCGCACCTTATCGGGCGGTATGCGGCGGCGGCTATTGGTGGCCAAAGCCATGGTGCATAATCCGCCCATTTTGGTGCTGGACGAACCAACCGCCGGTGTTGATATTAAATTGCGCCGCCAGCTTTGGGATTATGTATTGGAGCTCAATCATCAGGGCGTCACCATTATGCTGACCACGCATTATCTGGAAGAGGCGGAAGAATTGTGCGACCACATTACCATTATGGACCGAGGCGCGGTGGTGGCCAGCGACACAACCGATAATTTACTGCACCAGATTGACAGCAAGACTTTGCTGGTGCGTCCGGTTACGCCGCTTGCGGCGGCGCCTGATTTGCGCGAGCAAGTTTGCACGCTGGGCGATGACGGGCGGCTGGCATTGACCTATAATCCGAACGAGACGCCGGTCGGCCATTTGCTGGCGCGGCTGGCGGAGGCGGGCATTGAGATTGCCGATATTGACACG
>CAYQFO010000083.1:0-6762 GCA_964416815.1 uncultured Rhodobiaceae bacterium
TGTCGTGCAAATTCGCTCACCCGCGCTTGTGTGCGTTGGCGTAGGTCGCCGGTGCGTGTTTCATCGGCGCGTAACTCGGCCATCGGTGTAAGATAAGCAGTCGCTTTGTCGCCGCCCTCATCGCCGATTTTCAATTCGGCCAACACCGCGCCTTGCCGGATAATGCGACCGCACGCATCAAGAACGAAATCGCTGTCGGGGGCGTTGATAATGGCTTGCGCACGAGCGCGTAATTCTGCTGAAACGGCTTTTTCAACGGCGGCGCGCGCGGTGCCTGCCGGAGCCGATTTTAACCGCGGGTCGCGTTCCACATGCAGGCCGACAAGCCGACCCATATAGGCATTGGCGACCAGAATATCGCCATTATCTTCAATCTTGGCAATGATGTCGCCATTATCGTGCAATCGTTTCAATAGGGCTGAGGATTGGCGGTCAACAAATTGCTGCATCAATTTCAAATGCAGCGCGTCTGACAGACGTGTTTCCACATCGCGGGTGTGGGCCTGCCAATGCGCCGGATCAGCCAGCCAATCATTACGTTGGGCGATATACGTCCAGCTTCTGATATGCGCCAGCCGCATGGACAGCGTGTCAATATTGCCTTCCATGCGGTCGCAATGCGCCACCCGTTCGCCCAGCCAGTCAGCCGGAATACCGTCTTCGCGGCGGCTTAGAAATCCGAAAATTTCGCCAACCAATGCGCCATGTTCGCCTGCCGTCGTTTTTCTGAAATCGGGTATTTGCGCCACTTCCCATAGGCGGCGCACATCTTGCGTCGTGTTCAAGAGGTCAAGCGTATCGCTGTCGCGGGCAAGAAATTTCAACGCCTGCACATCTTCGGCTTCGGGCGCGCGCGTCAGCCCAGCGCATGGAGGCGAACACGCAAGGCTCGCAAGCAGAGCCTCCAGAGTGGCGAAATCAAGATTGGGGTTACGCCACATCAGGCTTTTGACCGGCTCAAACGTATGACTTTCAATTTGCTCAATCAGCTCTTGCTCAAACGCACTAAGCTCGCCGGTCACACCAAATGTGCCGTCATTGGTGTGGCGACCAGCGCGTCCGGCAATCTGCGCCAATTCGGCAGGCGTCAGTGCGCGATGCTGCCGCCCATCAAATTTACGCCGTTGGGCAAAAGCAATATGGTCAACATCCATATTCAGCCCCATGCCAATCGCATCGGTGGCCACCAGAAAATCAACCTCGCCGGACTGATACATGGCGACTTGCGCATTGCGCGTGCGCGGGCTGAGGCCGCCCATGACCACGGCAGCACCGCCGCGCTGTTGACGGATAATTTCAGCAATGGCGTAAACATTTTCTGCCGAAAAAGCCGTAATCGCCGTCCGCCGTGGCAGGCGCGATAATTTCCGGCTACCAGACCAGTGCAGGCCGGAAAAACGTTGCCGCGCTTCGATATGGTCGTTATTGAGGAGTGTCTTCAAAATGGCTGCCATGGTCGGTGCGCCCAACAGCATGGTCTCATCACTGCCACGCGCGTGTAAAATACGGTCGGTGAACACATGACCGCGCTCCGGGTCGCTCGCCAACTGACATTCGTCAATCGCCATAAAACTGACCTCGCGGCTGACCGGCATGGCCTCGGTGGTGCAGATGAAATACCGCGCTTTGGGCGGTAGCTCTTTTTCCTCACCGGTTATGAGGGCGACATCGGCGCGGTGGACTTTGCCGAAATGACCGGCCAATGTGCGCTCATAAACCTCGCGTGCCAGCAGGCGCAAGGGCAGACCAATCATGCCGCTTTGATGTCCGAGCGAACGCTCCATCGCCAAATGGGTTTTGCCGGTATTGGTCGGGCCTAAAACAACACGGGGTGACGACTCATATTTGCCTGATTTCATGGCCGTTACCCTGCCTGCAGACGATAATGAAAGCAAGCCCCACAAGGTCCACTGGGGCTTGCCATATGTGTCGCGTGGCGATGACGATAACAAGTGAATTTTTGCGGAGGTCGTGAGATGAAGCCGAGACCTAAATCAATGGTGCGGTCGTCGCCGAAACCGAACAGAGATGGAACAGAGCATGTCCGAATCACTTACATAGTGCTGCTTCCTCTTTCGTTCACGGCTATATATTGTGATTGCCAAGCTGTGCTTGGCAGGTCATTATTTATCAAACCATTATCTATGAAACAGGGAGGCTTTTATGGATTTTGATATTCCGGCCGAGATAAAGGCTTATCTTGACGCATTGGACAGCTTTATTGAAAAGGAAATTCAACCGCTTCAGCATCAAGATGACAATAATCGTTTTTTTGACCATCGCCGCGAATATGCCCGCACCGATTGGGATAATGACGGTCAACCGCGTGAAGAATGGGAAGCATTATTGCGTGAAATGCGGCGGCGCGCTGATGCCGCCGGGCATTTGCGCTTTGGTCTACCGAAAGAATATGGCGGGCAAGACGGCAGTAATCTGGCCATGGCGGTGATACGCGAGCATCTGGCTGCCAAAGGGCTTGGCCTGCACAATGATTTGCAAAATGAAAGCTCGATTGTCGGCAATTTTCCGCAAGTCTTGATGTTTCGTGATTTCGGCACGCCGGAGCAGCAAGACGAATTCATTAACGGGATGCTTACCGGCGCGTATCGCGTCGCCTTCGGCCTGACCGAGCCGGAACATGGCTCCGACGCCACATGGATGGAAACCCGTGCCGTGCCACAAAAGCGCGACGGCACCGATGGCTGGCTGATAAATGGCAGCAAAATGTGGAATACCGGTCTGCATGTTGCCAATTACGATATGATTTTTGCCCGCACATCCGGCGATGACGGCGCCGCCAAAGGCATTACCTGCTTTCTGGTGCCGACCGATGCAGAAGGGTTCAAAATTGAGGAATATCTCTGGACGTTCAACATGCCGACCGACCATCCACGTATTTCGCTGACGGATGTCTGGGTGCCGCACACGGCGCTGTTCGGGCCGTTGGATGGCGGATTGGTGTTGGCGCAGCATTTTGTGCATGAAAACCGTATTCGCCAAGCCGCCTCTGGTGTCGGCGCGGCGCAATATTGCATCCACGAAAGCGTCGCCTATGCGAAAAAAAGAAAACCCTTCGGCAAGCCTCTGGCGGCCAATCAGGCAATCCAATTTCCGCTGACTGAACTGCACACGGAATGTGAAATGATACGTAATCTGGTCTATAAAACGGCAGCGCAAATGGACACCATGTCAAAACCCGATGTGGCCGTGCATCTGTCGGATAAAATATCAATGTGCAATTACCGCGCCAATCGACTGGTCTGTGAGGCCGCCGACCGCGCCATGCAGGTGCATGGCGGTATCGGCTATTCGCGCCACAAGCCGTTTGAACATATTTACCGCCATCATCGCCGCTATCGCATTACCGAAGGCTCGGAGGAAATCCAAATCCGTAAAGTGGCCGGTCATTTATTCGGCTTTATTGGCAAATGACAGGCTTGACGCCGCTTGAACCTTTTTCTATAGGAATAGCTCAGTCGTTTAAGCCGAAAGACAAATGGAGAACCCAATGTCCCGCATCTGCGAATTGACCGGCAAAGCCGTGATGAGCGGCAATAATGTGAGCCACGCGATAAATAAAACACGGCGTCGGTTTTTGCCTAATTTACAGCAGGCCAGCCTGCCCAGCGAAGCACTGGGCAAAGCGCTTAAATTCCGTGTCAGTGCGGCAGGTTTGCGCTCAGTGGAGCATCGCGGCGGCATTGACGCGTTTTTGCTGAAAGCCGCCAATAGCGATTTGTCGGCCCGCGCCCTGAAACTGAAAAAACAAATCCTCGCTAAAAATACGTGACGCTCCAAAATGCATAAAGTGCATATTGTGAAGAACGCTCTTTATTGTTTGTTTGTGGCGATAAAAATTCCTATGCTTGCCATATACAAAATTGAAAGTGGGAGATTATTATGCGAATTTTGCAATCTACGAGCTTAGGCGCATTCCTTATCAGCGGGCTATTGCTTCAACCCGTTTACGCGCAATCTACACCAACGGACGAAGTTGTTGTTCTGGGCAGTCGGCTTAAACCGCGCTCGGTAACCGAGACACCGGCACCGGTGGACTTTCTGTCGCGCGAGGGGCTGACCGATACCGCTTATAACGAAACCGGACGCGCCGTGCAGGCCTTGGCGCCGTCGTTCAATTTTCCCTCTACCTCCATCGCTGACGGCACCGATGCACTCAAGCCCGCCACATTGCGTGGGCTGGGGCCGGACCAGACATTGGTTCTGGTGAATGGTTTGCGGCGGCATAAATCGGCGCTGGTTCACGTCAATAGCTCGGTCGGGCGCGGCACGGCGGGAACGGATATGAACGCCATTCCAACAAGTTTTTTGCAGAATGTAGAAATTCTGCGCGATGCGGCCTCGGCACTGTATGGCTCGGATGCCATTGGCGGTGTGATTAATTTGCAATTACGCCGCGAAAGTCCGGGCGAGGCCATCATCTCTTATGGTGAAACCACGGAAGGCGATGGCGAAACCGAACAGGTTTCGCTCAATTATGGTTTTGACTGGGGCGATGACGGGTTTGTGTTTGTCGGTTTTGACGGGCGCGACCATGGTAAAACCAATCGGGCGGGTCTTTCGGGCTCACGGCTTTATGGTTCGCCGGAAGCGACCTGCAATGCACAAAACAATTCCGGTTGCCACCAGAGTGAATTTACTGCCAATCGTGATAATTTCAATGTCGGTGACCCTGAAAGTCAGCACATGGCGGGGCTTATTCATGCCGGACAGCGTTTTGGTCGTGTCGATGTGAGTGCCTTTGTCATGGCCTCGGCGCGCGACAATCAAAGCACCGGCTTTTTCCGCGAACCTGATGACGAGTCGCGCAATGTGGCAGCAATTTATCCCGATGGCTTTTTGCCGGAGATAAATACCGATATTGCGGATAGTTCGCTCGGTCTTATCATTGATTTCATGATTTCCGATTGGGACGCCAAACTGGCTTATGGGAGCGGAGAAAATAAATTTGATTTCGACATCACCAATTCATTGAATGCCAGCTATGGTGCCGACAGCCCGACTTCGGCTGATTCCGGCGGGTTGAGTTATGCAGAAAATGTGCTGGATTTTGATTTTAGCCATGAGGCCGAAAGTTTTGGGCTGGCTTTTGGATTACAAGCCAAGCAGGAAACTTACGAAATTCGTGCCGGTGAGCAGCTTTCCTATGCTCATTGCCGTCAAATACCCGGATTATTGGGCGGCGACAGCAGTCCCTGCGAAAATGACAATGCCGGTGGCATTCAGGTGTTTCCGGGCTTTAAGCCAGACAATGCACTGAGCCGTGACCGCGACAGTCTTGCCGCCTTCGCCGAAATGTCGGTCGGGTCAAGTGCGGCCTTACTCAGTCTGGCGGCGCGATATGAGGAATATGACGGCTTTGATAGTGTTGTTAATGGGAAACTGGGGCTGCGGTTTAATCTTGATGACAGCCATGCGCTGCGCGGCACAGTCAGTAATGGCTTTCGTGCACCCTCCATGCACCAACTCTATTTCAATAATGTCAGCACGCAATTCGTTGACGATGTTGCCCAAGAAACCATTACCGCGCGCAATGACAGCCCACTGGCTAAAGACTTGGGTATCCCCGACTTGACCGAAGAGACCTCGGTTAATGTCGGGCTTGGTTATGTGTTCACCCCCGCCAATGCGTTCTCCATCACGCTGGATGCGTATCAGATTGACATTACTGACCGTATCATTCTGTCCAATCAGGTGGCGCGTGACAATGCCGCTCTGTCAAAAAATGCTCAGCAAACTTTTGAGAAATTTAGGGCGACCCAAGCACAGTTTTTTATTAACGGGCCGGACACACAAACCAGAGGTGTTGAACTGGTGGCCGAATGGCAACCGGATATCGGCACTGGCGAATTGACCGCCAAGCTGGCCGGCAGTTGGACGCAAACCGAAGTCACTGGCAGTTTTGACCCGCCCGGCCTATTGGATTCATTAACCGCGGCTGATTTGTTCGGCCAACGCGACCGCGACATTATCGAAAGCTGGCAGCCGAAAAGCCGTGTCACCTTGTCGGGTGATTGGCAGATTGGGTCAGTAAAGCTCTACGCCGCCGTTAATCGCTATGGCACGTATATTAGTTCGGACGGCAGTGGCAGCAAGTATAAACGCCAAATCATTAGCGCATCTGAAATTTTTGATGCGCGTGTGCATTGGGACGTTTCAGACACGCTGCGCCTAACACTGCGCGGGGACAATATCTTCGACACATATCCCGATGAGAATACGATTGCTGCGTCACGTGCTGGGACGATTCTCGGTATTGTAGACAGCCCGAATGGCGTGTTTCGTTATTCGCGCAACACCGCACCCTATGGCTTTAATGGCGCGTTTTGGGGCATTAAACTGAAAGCGCGGTTTTAGTTTTAAGCGTTAGCTTACGGCCGCACCGCGCAGACGCATTCCGGCTTTGAGCGCACCAGTATCCGTGTTGCGGCCTTTTTTTTCGGGACTAGCCTCGTTTTCGTCAAACAATTCGGCCAGCTTGTCGGTCATCGCACCGCCCAATTGCTCGGCATCAACAATGGTCACGGCGCGGCGGTAATAGCGCGTCACATCATGCCCGATGCCGATAGCAATCAGTTCGACCGGTGACTGCGTTTCAATATCCTCAATGACATTACGCAAATGTTTTTCCAGATAATTTCCGGCATTAACCGAGAGTGTGCTGTCATCAACCGGTGCGCCGTCGGAAATCACCATCAGAATGCGTCTTTGTTCGGGGCGTGTGCGCAGGCGGTTATGCGCCCA
>CAYQFO010000084.1:0-6721 GCA_964416815.1 uncultured Rhodobiaceae bacterium
GTGCGGCGCGCCAAGCTTTATCATCTGCGCACGCTGAGAGGTAAGGCGGCGCGCGCGCCTGCCTCAATCGACATATTGCACAGCGTCATGCGCCCTTCCATAGACAGTGCCTCAATCGCCGCACCTGCATATTCCAACACGCAACCAGTGCCGCCGGCCGTGCCAATCTCGCCAATAATGGCCAGCGCAATATCTTTCGCCGTGACATGCGGCGGCGCATTGCCGACCACATTGACGCGGAAATTTCTGGCCTTGACCTGCGGCAAGGTTTGCGTGGCCAGCACATGCTCCACCTCAGACGTGCCAATGCCATGCGCCAGCGCACCAAACGCGCCATGCGTTGAGGTATGGCTGTCGCCGCAAACAATGGTCAGCCCGGGCAGGGTAAACCCCTGTTCGGGCCCACAAATATGCACAATGCCTTGGCGAATATCGTCTATCGGCAGATATTCCACGCCAAATTCGGCGCAATTTGCTTCCAGCGTTTCGATTTGCAACTTGCTTTCCGGGTCATCCATCGCCGCCAGCCCGCCGGAGCGGTCGGTGGTGGGGATATTATGGTCGGCCACGGCCAGTGTTTTTTCCGGCGCGCGCAATGTCCGACCGGCCATGCGCAAGCCCTCAAAGGCTTGCGGGCTGGTGACTTCATGCACCAGATGGCGGTCAACATAGATAAGGCTATTGCCGTCCGCATCGGCGTCGACCAGATGCGCGTCCCAAATTTTATCGTAAAGTGTTTTTCCGCTCATTTTCGCGCCCTCATTGACCGCTTTATTTGGGGGCGACCTGCCGATAGACACCCCTCCGCATAATTGGGAAGCCCGAAGAATATGCTCTAAGACTTGTCTTTAGACTCAGCGTTTTCGGCAATTTCCTCATGATTGGCTTCATTCGTTTCATCAATTTCGTTGATGATTGGTGTCTCATCCCCGGCTTCAGCTTTACTCATGCGCCCGCGCCGCTCGGCAATGCGCGCCGCCTTACCTCTCAGCGTGCGCAGATGATAAAGCTTGGCGCGCCGCACGCGCCCGCGCCGCACCACTTCAATCGAATCGACCAACGGGCTGTAGATAGGAAACACGCGCTCCACCCCCTCGCCATAGGAAATTTTGCGCACGGTGAAATTTTCGCCCAGACCGCCACCGGCACGCGCAATGCACACGCCCTCAAAAGCCTGCAAGCGTTCGCGCGAGCCTTCAATCACCTTGACATTCACTTTGAGTGTATCGCCCGGTTGAAAATCCGGCACGGTTTTGTTCAAGGCGGCGATATGTTCGCTTTCCAATTCATCAATCAGGTTCATTGTCTCGCCCTCTGGATGCGGCAGATAGCACGAGAAAGCGCGTTTGTCACTGTTTATTTGGCTTATTCTTCCGGTGAGCCGCCCATAAATCGGGGCGGCGTTGGCGGGTCAAGGCCTCGGCCTCAGTGCGCCGCCAGTCGGCAACTTTCTTATGGTCGCCGGAGGTCAAAACATCAGGAATCGGGCGGCCTTCAAACTCTGCAGGCCGCGTATAATGGGGATATTCCAGCAGTCCGGCGGTAAAACTTTCTTCATCAGCCGAGGCCGCCGCCCCCATCACCCCGGGCAACAAACGAATGGCACTATCCAACACCACTTGCGCCGCCGTCTCGCCGCCCGACAGCACATAATCGCCAAGGCTGACTTCCTCAATCTCGCGGGCCTCAAAAAACCGCTCATCCACGCCTTCAAACCGCGCACAGAAAATCAACACCCCCGGGCCTTGTGCCAGTGCTTGCACACGCGCTTGCGTCAAGGGTGTGCCGCGTGGACTCATCGCCAAAGCTGGCAAGGCCGGATGCACCCTCTGTGCCGCATCAAAAGCAGCAGCCGCCACATCAGCGCGCACCACCATGCCAGCCCCACCGCCCGCTGGTGGTTCATCAACGGCTTTGTGCTTGCCGAAACCAAAATCGCGCAAATCAATCACATTCAACGCCCATAGGCCCTCGCGCAAAGCACGACCCGCCAAAGATTGCCCCAGCAGCCCCGGAAAAGCATCCGGCAAAAGAGTGATAATTTGCGCCTGCCAACTCATTTATCGCTTCCTGTTTCGGACCACAAAACTTAGTCGGCTTTTTCTTTTTCGGTAGGCGTTTCCTCTGTCGGCGTTTCTTCGGTGGGGGTTTCCTCTGTCGGCGTTTCTTCGGTAGGCGTTTCTTCGACAGGGGTTTCCTCTGTCGGCGTTTCTTCGGCAGGGGTTTCTTCGGCAGGGGTTTCTTCGGTGGGGGTTTCCTCTGTCGGCGTTTCTTCGGCAGGGGTTTCTTCGGTGGGGGTTTCCTCTGTCGGCGTTTCTTCGACAGGCGTTTCTTTTGCCAGTTGTTGCGCGGCTTCTAGACGTTGCTGCGCTTTGGCTTTCGGCTTAGCTTTTTGCGGATTATTGCTCGCAATGCGCGTCCACGCACCGGCATCGTCAAGAAACCGCGCCACGCGGTCGGACGGCTTGGCACCGTGCGAAATCCAATGTTTGGCGCGTTCAACATCCAGCTTCAAACGCTGCTCATTGTCTTTCGGCAGCAGCGGGTTATAGGTGCCGATTTTCTCAAGAAAGCGGCCATCGCGCGGCATCCGACTGTCGGCCACAACAATACGATAAAACGGACGTTTTTTTGAGCCGCCACGCGACATACGAATTTTCAAAGCCATTGGAATTTCCTTTCACTCATTTCTATGATTTTTTATTCGGCGGTAAGCCCAAACCGTCACCCAAGTCTTTAAGCAGGTTCGGATCAAGCCCTCCTGACGCACCCAGATTAGGGGGCATATTGGCATTGGGTAGCCTATTGCCGCCCATCATATTGGTGAGGGCTCCCATGCCGCCCTTGCCCATTTTTTTCATCATATCGGCCATTTGCCGGTGCATTTTGATGAGCTTATTGACATCCTGCACGCCAGTACCGGAACCCGCCGCAATGCGTTTTTTACGGCTGGCGTTCAATAATTTCGGATTGTCTTTTTCGGCCTGCGTCATGGAAGAAACAATCGCCGCCTGCCGCACCAAATTTTTGTCATCCATGGCCAGACCCGCGGCCTGTTTTTTCGCCTTGCCCATGCCCGGCAGCATATTCAACACACCGGCCATACCGCCCATGCGTTGCATTTGACGTAATTGGTCGGCCAAATCGTCCAGCGTGAACTGGCCTTTTTTCATCCGCGCGGCAATCTTTTCGGCCTTTTGCGCGTCCATGGTCTCAGTGGCTTTTTCCACCAGACCGACAACATCGCCCATGCCCAAAATGCGATTGGCCAGCCTTGTCGGGTCAAACACTTCCAGCGTGTCAATCGCCTCGCCAGTGCCGAGATATTTAATCGGCACACCGGTGACATGGCGCATGGAAAGCGCCGCCCCGCCGCGCCCATCGCCGTCTATGCGCGTCAGCATAATGCCGCTCAGCGTAACGCGGGCGGCAAATTGACCGGCAATATTGACCGCCTCTTGACCGGTCAGAGCATCGGCCACCAGCAAAATTTCCTTTGGGGTAACAGCCTTTTCAATCGCCGCCATTTCCGCCATCAGTGCCTCATCGGCATTGGTGCGGCCGGCCGTGTCCAGCATCACCACATCAAACCCGCCCAGTTTGGCGGCCTCAACAGCGCGCTTGGCGATATCAACCGCGCTTTGAGCCTCCACAATCGGCAGTGTTTCCACGCCGATTTGCGCACCCAGCACAGCCAGTTGCTGCATGGCCGCCGGACGTTGCGTGTCCAGCGAGGCCATCAGCACTTTGCGTTTGTCCTGCGCGGTGAGTTTTTTGGCCAGCTTGCCGGTGCTGGTGGTTTTACCCGAGCCTTGCAAGCCGACCATCATTATTGGCACGGGCGGGGTGGCCTCCAAATTTATCGGTGCTGGTGCGCCCAGCATTTCGACCAGCGTATCATTGACGATTTTGACAATCTGCTGACCCGGCGTCACCGATTTCAGCACTTCGGCCCCGACAGCACGCGGGCGCACTATCTCCAAAAAGGCGCGCGCCACTGGCAGCGCAACATCGGCCTCTATCAGCGCCGCACGAATCTCATCCAGCGCGGCGATGACATCTTTTTCGACCAAAACCCCGCGCCCGCGTAAGCGGTCGAAAATCGAGCCTAAATTGTCGCTTAGCGTTGCAAACATGCGCTAACCTTCTTTCCCTTTTTCTGACAAGTGCAAAAACGCCCGAGGACGAATATCGTTGTCGGGCGGCGATCTCGCCTTGGTTTGAAAACGGCTGAGACCAAACAATAATGGCTTCTGTCAGAAGTGGCGGCAAAATAGGCCGCCCGCACCATAAAGTCAAGGTGCTGGCATAGCGACGCACAAACGCCTATATAGAGCCGATGAATGAGAACCGCACATTGGCGTTTTCCAAAATGAACGGGCTGGGCAATGATTTTATTGTCATTGACGCCCGCACGGAAGAACTTGCGCTGACACTGGCGCAAGTGCAGTGGCTAGCATCGCGTGGCAACGAAACGACCCGCGGCTGCGACCAAGTGCTGGTCATCCACAAGCCGCGTCAAGGTGGCAGTGTGTTCATGCAGATTTTTAACGCCGATGGCGGCGAGGTGGAAGCCTGCGGCAATGGTGCGCGGGCCGTGGCGGGGTATTTGAATAAAAAAGACACGGGACAAACTAGGCCTGTGATTGAAACACTGGGGGGACTGCTTACAACGAGGCAAGTCGGCCGGGATGACTTTTCGGTTGATATGGGGGTGCCTAAATTCGACTGGCAAGATATTCCCTTAAGACAACTCGTAGAGGATACCGCAAGAATAGAACTACACGCTGATTTGCCGCCTGCCTTTCTGGTCAATGTCGGCAATCCTCATGCGGTATTTTTTGTCAACAGCCAACAAGAAGCACAAGATTATGCCGCGAGTCATGGGGAAATATTGGAACACCACCAGCTTTTCCCCCAGCGGGCCAATATCAATTTTGCTTATACCGCATTTCTTGAAGTCGGAGTCATGCTCTATACATGGGAGCGCGGTGTCGGATTAACCCAAGCCTGTGGTACTGGCGCGTGTGCCACGGCCATTGCAGCCATCACACTTTATCGAGCACCCTCAAGCACAAACATCATACAACAAGGTGGTCTCATCGCTGTGTATTGGGATGGCAAAGGCAGCGTAGAAATGCACGGTGAGATTGAGTTCAATTTTGATGCTAAGGTCAACCTATGACCCTAAAAATAGAAAATTTCGGCTGTCGCCTGAATGCGCTGGAAGGCGATGTTGTCGCCGCGCGGGCAAATGAGGCCGGACTTGAAAATGCCACCATCATCAATGGCTGCGCCGTAACCGCCGAGGCCATGCGACAGACCGGACAAGCCGCCCGCCGCGCCAAGCGCACCAACCCTGATGCAAAAGTCATTGTCACCGGTTGTGCGGCGCAAATTGACGCGCCGCGTTTTGCCGCCATGCCGGAAGTTGACCTCGTGCTGGGCAATGAGGAAAAACTGACCGCCGCCGCCTATAAAAAGCAAAACATTGCCGTTGGCGATATTATGCAAAAAACCATCGCCACGCCGCACCCCCCAGTGCCACAAAACGACCGCGCGCGGGCTTTTGTGCAAGTGCAAACCGGCTGCGACCATCGTTGCACATTTTGCGTTATCCCTTTCGGGCGCGGCAATTCGCGCTCAGTGCCTCCCACCCAAGTGGTTGCCCGTGTGCGCGATTTGGTGGCCGACGGGCATAAGGAAGTCGTGCTAACCGGCGTGGATGTGACCAGCTATTCGCGCTTGGGGGCATTGGTGCGCGGTGTGTTGGATGGTGTACCCCACCTTGAACGCTTGCGGCTTTCCTCGCTGGACGCGGTGGAAATGGATACCACCCTGCTTGATTTGGTCATCCACGAGCCGCGCCTGATGCCGCATTTGCATCTTTCGCTACAGGCTGGTGACGATATAGTTTTGAAGCGCATGAAACGCCGCCACACCCGCGCCGAAGCGATTGATTTTTGTGCGCGGATAAAAACCCAACGCCCCGATATGGTGTTCGGGGCTGATTTGATTGCCGGTTTTCCGACCGAAACCGAGGCCATGTTTGAAAACTCGCTCCAACTGATAGAGGCGTGTGGGCTTGTTTGGCTGCATGTGTTTCCCTATTCGCCGCGCCCGAACACACCAGCCGCCAAAATGCCACAAGTAGCGGGGGATGTGATACGCGCCCGCGCCGCCCGCCTGCGCACCGCCGCAGACACCCAACGCAAAAGCTGGTTAGACAGCCAAATCGGCAAAGTGCAAAATGTGTTGGTGGAAAAACCGGGCGAGGGGTGCTGCGAAAACTTTGCCCGTATGCGGGTGCCGGAAAATTTAGAGCGCGGCGCGATTGTCGCCATAGCCGCCACCGGCCATGATGGGCGGGTTCTGGAAAGCGCACGATGAGCGGATTTTTTGCGCGGCTGAAAAACGGCCTCAAGCGTTCTGCCCATGTTCTAGATGACGGGCTTTCCGGCGTGTTGGGGGGACGGCGTTTGTCGGTCGAAAAGCTGGGCGAATTGGAAGATGTGCTCATCACCGCCGATTTGGGATTGGCGGCGGCCCAAGAAATCATCGCCAAGTTGAAACAAAAACGCGACCTCGCCACGCTGGATGAAGCAGGCTTGCGCACCGCCTTGGCCGAGCAAATCGCCACCCTACTGGCACCGGTGGAACAGCTCTTCACCTTGCCAAATGCCAAACCGGCGGTGATTGTAATGGCCGGTGTGAATGGCAC
>CAYQFO010000085.1:0-6486 GCA_964416815.1 uncultured Rhodobiaceae bacterium
CCGCACCCGTCGCCCCCCCGCCGATAACGGCCAAATCAAAAACACGTTGCCCAAGTGCTTCAAAATCGCGTTGCATGGAATAACTGCCGTTCAGCATTGTTAAGTTGAAGTTTTAACATATACTTATTTGATAATTTGAGAGAGAAAAAATGCCAAAAATTATCGCCAATGAAATAAGTCTTGCCTATGAGTGTTTTGCCGCCCAAAAGGCAACCGGCAAGCGACCGCTTATTCTTATTCGTGGGCTTGGCTCGCAACGCGTTGAGTGGCCGCGCGCTTTCATTGATTATTTTGCCGCAAGTCGTGAAGTGATTATCTTTGACAATCGTGATGTCGGCCAAAGCCAGCGTTTTGATGCTGCCGGTGTGCCGGATTTGAAAGGGCTGGGGGCTGTCCTGAAAGCCGGGCAAGCCTTTCCGGTGGCGTATGGGGTGGCGGATATGGCGCGTGATGTTGTCGGGCTGATGGACGCACTGGAAATCGACAAAGCCGATATATTTGGCATGTCCTTGGGCGGCATTATTGTGCAGCATTTGGCTTTTGACCATGCCGCCCGTTTCGGTGGTGCGGTTTGTGTGATGTCTTTGTCGGGCAATCGGGACTTGCCAGCCCCCGAGGTGGATGAGCTGGTCGCGCCCGATGGTGATGACGAAACGGCCCTGATTGCGTTTCTGGCCGAGAGCTATGGTGAAGATGAAGGTTCGGCCTTTCCTTGCACACCGTCGCAACGCCGCGCGCGCGCTGAAGCTGCTGTTGCCAATGGCTATAGTCCGCAAGGTATTCTACGCCAGTTGGCGGCGGTGGCCGTGGATGGTGATCGCCGCGAGCGATTGAAAACCATTACCATGCCGTTTCTGATTATTCACGGCACCGATGATAAATTGGTATTGCCTGTATGCAGTGAGGATATTGCCGCCAATGTCAGCCATGCCGAACACATGTCGGTTGACGGTATGGGGCATGATATCGGCACCGGGCTGGAACACGCGATTGGACCGCGTGTGGTGGCTTTTCTGGACGCCGTCGCCTGACAAACTATTTCTTTGGCGATGCTTTTTTCATATAGGCAATCACATTTTGACGGTCTTTTGCTTTGCGCAAGCCCACAAATGCCATTCGGGTGCCTTTGACGGCTTGGCGCGGTTTGGCGAGATAGACGTCGAGGGTTTCTTGTGTCCAGACTTTCTGAACCTTGGCATAGGCGTTCATGCCTTTTGAATATTTGTAATCATTAAGTGCGGCGACACCGCGCCCGACAATGCCGTTTAAGTGCGGGCCGATGCGGTGTTTTGCATCATCGCCAATCATGTGGCAGGTCACACATTTTTTATAGACTTTCGCACCAGCTTTTGCCTCGCCTATCGGATAGGCTGATTCGGCAAAAACAAGGGGGGTGGAAATTATCAATATGAAGCCGGAAATTACAAAACGCATGATAGGCTCTCTTTCATGTCTGATGTTATGTGCTTGATGTAGAAAATTTTGACCGCTTTGCCAAGCCTCAAGCGGTTTGCTGGTTTTATTTTTGTATAGAAAGGCGCATAATAGGAAACGAATCACCTAGCTTTGGAGGTTGTCGTGATGCATCTGTCCGTTCTGCGTTTTTGCAATGTGCTTGTTTTGACGCTTTTATTCGGCTTTATCACCGCCCCGGCAATGGCACAAAATTATATTGGCTTGTCCGGCGGTTTCTCAAAATTTTCTGACACCGGAGCCACGCTGAAAAGCCAAGGCCTTTTTTTTACGGCAGGCGGCCAATTTGACCCACTTATAGCGGTTGAATTAACCTATAGCGTGTTGGCAAAGGTTGAAGCTAACAATAAAAAAACAGAAGGAAGTTTGCTGGCATTGTCTGCCGTGATGCGTTCTCCGGGCGAAGCATTTGAACCGTTTTTGCGACTTGGCTTGGCGCGTTCTAATGTTCGGATAGACCCTTATGATAAGTCGGATAAAGGCATTTTGTTTGGTTTTGGAGCTGATATTCACCTCAGCTTCAATTCTGCCATAAGACTGGAATATGTTGAAGCCGACCTTGACGGGGCCGACTATAGCGATATCAAATTAGGAACGATTTACCGCTTCTGATTGGTTGGCAGGTTTGAAAAAAAACTTTAATGATGGGGAATAATTTGAAAACATGCGTATTGTTAAAAGATGAGTCCGCAACAGATTAAAGCAAATTAGTAAAAATATTTTACCCAGATATTTGCAATCTTTCCGGACTTAACCCAAAACTTCATAACCTCTTCCCTGCATACATTTTTTTACAATTCCTTTTCTTTCCTCAATGGCGTCAAAGGCTTTTCCGCCGCCACCGAAAACGGCACCGACCACGGCACCGGCAATCGCAGTCTCTCTATTTTCAAGTGCACCGTGAATGCCACCGACCACTGCGCCGGCAGCAGCTTCAGTTTTAACATCCGGATTTGTATATGAGCGCTCCTCAGCCAATTTTTGGCAGGCTGTAAGATCCAATTCGTAAGCTTCGTTTTTAGGCCCATCCACGATAGGCTCATATTCGGCCCCGGTTCCTGCACAAGCAGTCAGCATTGCGGCCAGAGCGAGCGGTAGAATTGATTGCTTACGCATAATTTGCCCTTTCTCTATGTGGCTGATTTGCTGACACTCTAACGCACTTCATCGGAAATAATATAAAGCTTTTTTGCATCTATGGACAAATGGTGATCCCGGCAGGATTTGAACCTGCGACCTTCAGATTAGGAATCTGACGCTCTATCCGGCTGAGCTACGAGACCACGTCATTCACCATAATCAAGTTCATCTATCTTTGCCAGTATTGGCAGAATTGTAAAATTGGTTATGGTGTGGATTATGGAGAAACGAATAATACGAAAAATAAGCGTCGTTTTTCTGCTGTTACCACTGATGGCTTGCAGCCACAGGATGAGTGCTGCCGAGGAAACCAAAATTGGGGCGCGCGAACATCCGAAAATCGTCAAGGCCTATGGTGGCGTTTATCACAACCCCAAACTGACCACCTATGTTGAGGGTGTGATGGGGCGCATTGCCAAAGCCTCCGACGCGCCCGACAGGCACTATCGGGTGAGCATACTCAACACACATATGGTCAATGCTTTTGCCTTGCCGGGTGGCTATATTTATGTGACGCGAGGGCTGTTGGCACTGGCCAATAATGAGGCCGAACTGGCCAGTGTGGTGGGGCATGAAATTGCCCATGTAACAGCCCAACATGGCGCCCGTCGATATGGCACAGCCGTGGGTATTACCATTCTGGCTGGTATATTGAGTGTCGCGTTGGATGCGCAAGGTGTTAATCGACGGGCAACTTCCGATTTGGTGACACTGGGCGGGGGGCTGGTGCTGGCGAGCTATAGCCGCGCAAACGAATATGAGTCTGACACTCTGGGGATAAAGTCACTGGCGCACGCCGGTTATGACCCTTATGGTCAGGCTGGTATTTTGTCGGGTCTGAAGCGTCAGGCAGACTTTCAGGGGCAGAACGGCAGGAATGACTGGTTTGCCAGCCATCCCAATGCCGATAATCGCGTCGCCAAAGCGCGCGAAAAAGCTGCCGTTCAAAAGGTTAAGGGAACCCCCTATATCGGAACAGCCGAACATCTGGCGGCGATTAACGGCATGATTTATGGCCGACTGAAAGCGCCAGCCGAAAAACCGAAAAAAATCTATCGCGTGCGTATCATTACCGCAGGCGCAGGCGATACGGTGCAAAGTATGACCCGTCACATGAAGGTTGAAACGCGCAAACAGGAATTGTTACAAATGCTCAACGGATTGGATGCTGATACAAAATTGAGGCCGGGCCAACAGCTGAAAGTCATTTCCTATTAGCTCAATGCCCCCACAGCAATTGTAAAAACTATGCTGCTTCTCCATTATCAGGACGCCGCCGCGCGCCGCCCGTGGTTTTAGCCAGCACCGCTTCCAGTTCTTCAATGGCTTGGTCATTCGTGGTTTTTTTGACGGTTGCCACTTCGCGCGCCATACGCTCTATCGCCGCCTCATAGAGTTGGCGTTCCGAATAAGATTGCTCCGGCTGGTTTTCATTGCGAAACAGGTCGCGCACCACTTCGGCAATGGCGACAAGGTCGCCGGAATTTATTTTTGCTTCATATTCTTGTGCGCGACGACTCCACATGGTGCGCTTGATGCGGGCGCGTCCGCGCAGGGTCCGCATGGCATTGCCAAGTGATTTCGGATTGGCCAATTTGCGCATCCCAATCTGCTTGGCTTTGGCGATAGGCACACGCAGCACCATTTTCTCTTTGGCGAAATTCACCACAAACAGGTCAAGCTGCATACCGGCAATTTCCTGCTTGGTGATTTCGGTAATCTGTCCCACACCATGAGCCGGATAGACAATAAATTCATTGATACGAAAACCAAGTGCCGAGCGTCGCAATGGTTTTGCCGCTTTTTTGGCCGTGCTTTTGGAAGGCGTTGAACGCCGTTTTGTCGTTTTTGAAGGTGTTTTACTTGACGCCTTTTTGGTAGTTGTTTTCGCTTTACTGGCGGGTTTTTTTGTTGCCGATTTCTTGGCAGAAGCTTTTTTGCGGGCCGTCGCCATATCGCATCTCTCCATGATTACAGACGCCGCTTGAGTGTGAAAAGCTGAAAAACGCCAGTCTCTGGCATATTATCACGAAAATCGTCAAATTTCAATAGCTTGTCGATTTGTCACAAACCGTGTCAGTCGCCTTCGCCGGGGACTTCAGTGAAATACTCTTCAAATTTACCAGCTTTGCCAAGATAATCATCGGCATCGGGTGGTGCATCTTTTTTTATGCTGATATTGGGCCAGATGTCGGCATATTTGGTGTTCAGCTCAAGCCATTTTTCAAGCCCGTCTTCGGTGTCGGCCTTAATCGCGTCGGGCGGACATTCCGGCACGCACACCCCACAGTCAATGCACTCATCGGGGTGGATGACCAACATATTATCACCCTCATAGAAGCAGTCCACCGGGCATACTTCAACACAATCGGTATATTTGCACTTAATGCAGGCGTCGGTCACGATATAGGTCATGCAGTGATTTTCCTTTATTGGCCTTTAAGAGCGGTTTCGGCCTTTTTGCGCGCCGCGCCCGATTGCCCGTCTGTCACATATATAAGCCCGGCCACCCGCCGTAACAAGTTGGCTTCATAGTCATCCAATACGCCATCGCTCAAAACCACTTGCCACAATAATTCCATCAGCATCAGCTTATGCGCGGCACCGAAATGCGCATTGATTTTTTGTGTGAATTGAAACAAATCATTGGCGTCATCCATCGCGGCCTTGGCATCGGCCAGCAGGCTTGCGGCTTCGGCATCATTAAGACCAAAATGCGGACCAATCAGACGCGCCAGAAGTTTTTCCTCAGCCATATCAATCGAGCCGTCAATCAGCGCCGCCCGCACCAATAAAGCGGCGGCGGCGATGTGTAATTGGTCGCTTTGCGGCGCCGGTTCGGCTTCAAGCCGTTTTTTCAATCGGTCAAGCATGGCTTTATCTAGCCGAGGCAAGCCAGACTGACAAGATAATTTAAGAATAAGTGTGGGTAAAGATTGCTTGCTTGCGGCGTTGCTTTTTGGTCGGATGCCCACTACCGGTCGGGCGTAATGCTGGTTTGGCATGGGGTGATTTGAGCAATGACCTTGGTTGCGGTGGGTCGCGGTCAACATAAAGCGTCTGCGCTTCTCCCGCCGGACCACGCCTTTGGCTCAAAGCGCAAATCTCAATCACCCGAACAAACTCATGCAGATTGAACACCAGCACATCACCGGGGCGCACATTGGCACCGGCGCGTGTTTGTTTGCGCGCGTTTATCCGCACATTACCAGCTCCGGCAAATTCTGTGGCCAGCGTACGGGTTTTGAAAAAACGCGCATGCCACAACCATTTGTCGAGACGCATTTTGAGTTCAGTCATGCTTTGATGCCGCATTTGTGCCGGTTAATTGTTTGAGCACCGCAAAGGGTGAATGGGGGTTGTTTTTCGGTTTGCTGCCGGTTCTTTTCTTGCCCGATTTTTTCTTATTGAGGGTGTGATGGCGCGGTTTTTGCACCGCCGGATGCCAATAGGTGATTTCGCTCGTTTTGGTCTCCAATGTGTCGGGTTTTTCGCAAGTTGCGCGATAGCCCAGCGCCGTCAATATGTCGGTCAATTCTTCGGCACTGCAGCCCATAATCGACATCATGGCTTCATTGATGACAAATCCTTTTGTGCTTTTCGTGCCTTTCTCTTCTTCCAGTAGTGGGCGTATCATATCGGCCAATCGCTCCAGCATATCAAAACGAATGGCGCGGGTTTTGGTCGGATAAAAACCAGCGGCGCGGTAAAGCCGTGTCGGTAGGGTCGCGCGTGGCACCGAGGTCAATCCCGGCGCAGGCAAAGCAGCATTGTCGGCGGCCACATTGCGACTGGTTTCAATGCCGTCCAGCAGGGCGAGCAGATGTGCGGCTTGCAGTTTCAACAGAGCTGGCAGGAAAACATTGTAAAAGC
>CAYQFO010000086.1:0-6429 GCA_964416815.1 uncultured Rhodobiaceae bacterium
ATATTGCGCCGCGAATAGCGGTCGGCCAGAATGGCAATCGGAATGCCCAAAGTGGCGTAAAAAAGCGCAAAAGAAAACCCGATTAAAAAACCGAGCTGGCTGTCGGACAAGTCCAAATCCTGCTTAATGCTTTCGGCCAAAATGGCGACAATCTGGCGGTCAATATGGCTGGACGCATAAATCAGCACCAGAACAAACAATGTGTAATTGCGCGTTGATTTGCTGACGCCTGCTTGCGGTGTGGCAACACTTGGTGATGGCTGTGACATCTTCATATTCTCCCGGTCACAAGTTTTAGGCGAGAACTGTTAAAAATACCAGCCCAGTTGCACCCGCGCAAAACCCTCACCCTTATTGGTGATCGCAAATCTATCTCCTTCGCCGACCTTATCTTGAAAGCGGGCTTCGATAATCAGTTTGACATTCTGCCCGATACGACGTTCGGCCTCCAACGAAATGGCCGTGCTGTCGGTCTCGGTATCAATCAACCCGCCAAGCAATATGGCGGTTGATTGCGTATCATTGGCCGTCCAACGCAGACCAATGCCCAAATCATCACCAAACGGGTGCGGCGCAGCAGCCCTACGCTCATCCCAAAGATATTCGACCACCAGCCCCAAATCACTGCTACTCCCGAACAGCCCATAAAAACTATATTCAAAGCCGCCAGTTGCACGCGTAAATTCTTCGTCCTTTTTCTCGCTATGAGTCGCTTCCAATTTGAGCAACCATGCGCCAAGTGTTGCCTGCACGTCCAGACCGGCCTGTTGCAACAAATTATATTTAGCGCGCAATATCGGCTGGCCGTTAAGCATACCGACCGGCTCGTGCAAAATTTCCGGTGTCCGCGACGTGCCGTCAAACCATGACAGGCCAAAGTCAATCACGCCGAATGAATGGGCATAGCGCAGCGCATAATCTTCCACCGCGCGGCCCTCGCCCGCATGCATTTCATCTAGGCCCGCATCATTTTCATAAACTGCCGTTTCATTATCAACCACAAAGCCGTAATTGGGGCGACCAGTTTCGGCGTCATGAAATTGCTGTGGGCGGAAATAGGGCAGCGCAAAAATACTGACTGTGCCATAAGAACTGGCATAATCCACCCGCGCCATAGGCTGACCGAGTTTTTGCTCGCCATCAACGCTCTCCAGATTGTCGCTCTGGTTGGCAATATCAACCAAATGTAAAAATTCCGTCACCCCCCAAAAAACTTTGTCAATGCCGAGTGTCACTTCCCAATTGCCATCGACAAAGCGGTATTTGGCTTCGCGCAAATCGGTATGGCTACGGTTTTCGTCATATTGGTCATAGCGGCCAAAGGGTTTGATAATCAGCGCATGGCGACCGGATGCGCTGAAAAAGCCGATATCCAATTCGCTTGATACGGAAGCAAAATCCTGCTCATGCGACGGATGTTTGCCTTGCTCAGGGAAATGACGCTGTTCGATAATCAGATTGCCGTTAAAGTCAACTTCCAATGCTGCCACCGGAAGGGCACCCAATAGGCTTGCTAAGGGAAGCAATAATAAAAGGCGCATTCAGCGCGTCCGTTTCAGACTGTTGCGGGTGAAGTCTTTGGCGGTCAGCCCGCTTTGAAACTTGAAATCATCCCATTCCAGCGATGTGGTTTTTTTGGTGACATGGTTTTGCATAAACAGCTTATGCGCCCGCCAATATTTATTGAGATATTTGCGATAATCGCTGAACGTCAATGTTTTCAAAAGTGCATTTTTGCGGTCATAATAAACCACTTTGCGAAGCTGATAATCTTTTGTATCGGTCCATGAAATCGTGCGTGTATAACCGGAATGCTCATAGAGAGGGCGCCGCTCGTTCACATGGCAGGTGCGTGTGCCGCATGGCTCGTCGCGCAACCATTTATAGGAAAATTTATCAACTTCCTGCCCTGAAAAATCCTCAAAGGCAAATTCCGACCCCATAAACGGCCCCGATTTATTGACCGAGCTAATGCGCTTGACGCGCTTTAACGCCGGCAGAAACATCCATTGCTCATCGGGCTCTAGAATATGCGCATAGGTCAGCATGGCCGTGCCGGACACATCACGCGGCTCATCAAAAATCATCATGCTCCAATCGCCGTCCTTGGGGTTTTTATTCTCCAATGTGTTGAAGCGCAATTTACGCATGCTGGAATCGCCATTGGCATTGGTCATCACCATGCGCATTTCAGAGCGCGTGTCGCCAAAGCCGAGATTGAGGGCATCAGAGGTTTTGGCAATCGCCAGCCCGCGCGCTTCGGGTTGCCCGGCACCCGGCAGACCGCGCTTCTCGGCCCAAGCCGCACCCATAAAACTTATGAGCGCGAAGGCGAAAGAAAATCCAATAAATAATTTTTTCATTTTAATCTCCATTTAATCTCCATGAGTCATCCAGCTTGAGTCACTTCGTTTGCTGCGGTGGCGGGGTTAGGGTCAGTGTCTTCCCCGCGTCCGTCAATCGCCATCAAAAGCGGCGGCAACATCAAGAAGTCAAGCAAGAGTGCCATCAAAATGGTCAGTGACACAACCAACCCCAGCATGGCGTTAATCAGGAAAGGCGATTGCGTGAGAACCATAAAACCGGCTATCAAAACAAACGATGACACCCACAGTGCCGTGCCGACAGTGGTAAAACTATAGCGCACCGCTTCAACCGAATTGTGTTTCAGATTGACGCGGGCATGGCGATATTTGGTCAGCATATGCACGGTGGCATCGACAATCAGACCAATCGCCGTGGCGGTGACAAAGGACGTCCAAAAACCGACCTCGTTTTGAAATAGGCCGAAAAAGCCTAAAGCCACGATAGGCGGGGCCATATTCGGTATCAAGCTAATAAGGCCAAGCCGCAGGCTACGCAGTGCCAGCATCAGACAGGCGGAAATCAAAATAAAGGCGAAAATCGTGCCGATTGTCATGGCGCGGAAATTGCGTTCCCCAATAAAGGAAAACATCACCGCCTGACCAGATGGGTCGACCACCATGCGCTCAGGGGTGTTGGCTACCTGCCATTTAAGTGCCCGCGCACGCAGTGCCTTTAATTGCGTGGTTGATAAATCGGTCAGTGTGACCACCATGCGTGAGGCCGATTTATCGATATTGAGCTGGTCGTTCAAATCTAGCCCATAGGGTAGCGACATTTCATAAAGCAGCAGATATTGTGCCGACAATTCACGATTTTCCGGCACGGTATAGAAATTTTGCCGGTCACCATTCATCGACCGATTGACGCGCTTAATGACATCGGAGAAACTTGCGACATGTTTAACTTCCGGCTGGGTGCGCAACCATGTGGCAAATTTATCCAGTGTTGCCAGATATGCTGGTTCCGACACGCTGCCCACATCACCGCCTTTCAGCGAATAATTGATAACATAAATACCGGTCAGATTATCCGCTGCCCAATCGGAGGCGACGCGGAAATCCATGCGTTCATCAAAATACTCAACAAACCGGTCATTGAAGGTCAGGCGCGGTAGCAAGGCAGCACCGATAATGGTAAAGGCCACTGTTGCAGGCAGCAGTACTTTGCGATATTTGATGACGCGATTGGCAACCCATTCCATGGCCGCGCTTTGCCTATCAACCACGCGGCTGGCATTCAAGGGCAACACGCGCAACAGCGCCGGGAATAGCCCCATCGACAAACCCCACGCATAAATCGCGCCAATACCGGCCAGTGTGCCGAGGTCACGATAGGGCGGCGCGTCAGAGAAATTCAGGCTGAACAGGCCAATCGCCGTTGTTATGGAAGTCAGAAATACCGGTTGCGCATTGACCTTCAAACTTTCGATAATCGCTTCGTGTTTTTCGACCCCGCGTCCCATCGCCACCATCGCACTAATCGCAATGTGGATACAATCGGCCACAGCCACGGTGAGAATAATCGTCGGCACACCCGATGTGGGCGGTGACAGCGGTGTACCCATCCAGCCACCGGTTCCCATTGCCATGGCGGCCGACAGCCCGACCACAAGCATGGTGGCCACAACAATGCCAAATTTGCGGGTGGTGACAAAAGTAATAAGAGCGATAATCAAAAACATAAGCGGGGTCAGGGTTGATAAATCGCCTTGCGCGGCTTCGCTAAAGCTGTTGGACAGCATTTGCGAGCCGGTCAGTTCCAGCCTGATATTGGGGTATTTCTCGCGCATTTGCGCCTGAATGTCCCGCGCCTTAGTGACAATGGAAAAAGTGGCCGCCGCATCGTCTTTTGGTGGCCGTAGTGAAATCAATATCGCGCCAGTGCGCCCGTCGTGCGACAACAGCCGACCAGCCAGAAGCGGCTCGTCAAGAATGACCTGCTCGGCATAGGCGCGTTGTTCGTCCGTGGCATTTTCTGGATCCACCACCAAATTGCGCACTTCCAAATCATCCTCACCAATGGCGCGGGTGTTTTGGAAATTGGTTATCGAATCGACACGCGTCGAGAACGGCACTTGCCAGCCTTGCGTGGTAATTTCATGCACCATGCGTATCGCGTCGGGCGATGTTGCTTTACTGCCATCCTTGGGTTGATAGACATAAAGCAACGTATCGGGGCTGGAATAAGTGCGCTCCAGCTCCTCAAAGGCGGTGAGGTAGGGGTTTTCTTCGCTGAAAAAATATCGGTAGTCATTGGTAAAACGCAAATGCTGCGCACCGAAAATAGCCAAAAAGGCCAATGCAAGGCTGACGATAATCACCAGATAGGGGCGATTCATAACAAAGCGACCATAGACTTCTGCTGTAAAAGGCATTTAAGGCTCCCCCCCCTCTTCTCCTTGGCCGTTATCTGGTGTTTAATTTATATAAGCCGGGCGGCATGGCAACACAAATTATTATATGCAAGAAGCACCGCTCCAGTTTGAAGCGGTGCTTCCATTTATGTGTGTGGTTTAGTCGTCGTCGTGTAGGTGGCGACGGCGAATATGGTCGGCGATTTTCCCGCGTGCTTCGGCACTCAGCCCGACGGCCAATTCGCTCAGTAGTCCGTGAAAATTGTCATTCGCCGAGGCCACGGCCTTTTGCGAGCGGTTGATGGCAGCGACCAATGGTTTGCTGTTTTGATTATCAGCGCGCAGAGTGCGGCTTATATCGCGGCGGGCTTTTCGCATTTCACCAAAGGCGGCGCGCACTTCAGGACGGCGGCGGTCAAAGGCATTGCGTGCCAGTGCCTTGTCGGCATCATTGTCGAGAAACCGCAAAATGCGTTTTTCCGTGCGCTCAATGCGCTTTTCAATCCAATTGCCATCGCTTCGCATGGCCTGGAAACGCGCCCCATAATAACTGGCCATGCCAATCACAAACATGTTCAAGGCCAGCGAAACTGCCAGCACGCCATACAGGAATTTTTTGTTTTGCAGCAGGTTTTTAAGAGAAGTCATCTTCTTGCCTTTCGTTGGAGGGAAGTTTCTAATTCAGAAGGAAGTCATCACCGGCCAGTTGCAATCCGGCCAGTAAATCGGGTTCGGCACCGATAAATTCGATAATCATCGGCGCACTCAGCACACCCGCGACGAGGCAGGCGGCCATGGCAAGCCCGAAACGCTGCCAGTTAAAGTGTGCCGTCACGGTATTTTGCAGAGTGGTTTGCATATCGCTTATCAGTCGGCCTATCAGTGCGGGTGGCGCGTCGGGCAGATCGGCATCCAGCATTTCATCCAGTGCCGCCTCGCGGCTCACCATGGCGCGTGCTGGGGCATGGGCACTAATGTGGTCTTGCATGGCGACACGGATACGCGCCGGCCAGTTTTCCGGCTTGCTGCCATAAGCGGTAAGGCAATTTTCAAATGTCGTTTTATCCATTCTCATTATACGAGCGTAAGATGGGTTTTCTGTTTTTTTTGAGTTTTATTGCTTAAAAAATTGACAGCAAAATGTTTTTAAATATAAGGAGCTTCATGGAAAAACAAATTCCAAAATGGTTCGGTGAGGCTGTGAGCGGTAGACGCTATCAGTTCGGCGTGTGGGCGGTCATGGGGGTGTTTGCCGCATTGTGGGTTGAGCATATGTGGCTAGGCGATGATGCGTTGATTACTTTTCGACAGGTTATTAATTTTGTTGAGGGGCAAGGTATCGTTTGGAATTGGGGCGAGCGTGTGCAGGCGTTCACCCATCCGCTTTGGTTTTTTGTGCTTTCGGTCGTGCATGTGCTGAGCGGAGGCTTGTACGACCCTACTCCGTTGAAGTTTTCGTCTATGTTTATCAGTCTGGTATTTTCCTTGGGGGCTTTATGGGTCTTGCTTAAAGGGTTTGATGGCATGCGTGCAAGCCTTGCGTGTGTGTTACTTCTTACGCTTTTCAGCTCGCAAGCGTTTTTCGATTTTACCAGCTCCGGTCTTGAGATGCCGTTGAGTTATTTTTTGATTGCGCTCATCGCTTATTATTTTTTCTTCCGCAAGCCCGACCTCGTGTTTTTCTTGCTTTGCGCGGCGTTGTTTTTGAA
>CAYQFO010000087.1:0-6249 GCA_964416815.1 uncultured Rhodobiaceae bacterium
TCGCACGGCTGCACAGCGCGCCTGCGCCAACACCAAACCGACCAATAGTGCCTTTTGCTCACCGGTCGAACACGCTGCTGCCGAGATTTTCTTAGCGGCATGAAAAACCAGCAAATCACTACGATGGGGACCTTCCAGCGTGCGTCCGGCGGCAGCATCTTGCGCCCGTGCGGTCGCCAGTCGCGTGCGATAGCCATCTTCCACTTCTACAGCCGGACGCTGCCGCAAATCGGCCTCCAACACACCCTCAAGTGCCACATCGGCGCGTGGAAAAGCCCTATCCGGCGTTAATTTCAGCCCTTCATCCAGCGCATCCAGTGCCAGTAAGCGTGCCGCCGCAATAGCCACCCCGTGGGTGGCCATTGTGTCTTCCAGACCGTCAAGCCAGCTATTGTATTGCAAGGACACATTTGCGGCTTGCAATAATTTATTGCGCTCGCGCATCGCCTTTTCAAATTGCGTCAATGGGTGTCCCAAACCAGCATCCAGCGTTTGAGCGAAGCGGTCAAGAAACTTGCGCCGCCCGCTTGCGCCATCAACAAACAAGCTATCCATCGCTGGTGTCAGCCATAATTGCGGCAAGTCGGCGGCAAGCTGTTCAAACCCGCGCACCGCCTCAGCGTCAATGCGCAGCTGTCGGCCGTCATCATTAATGCCATACTGCACGCTGACACGCATCGCGCCGGTCGCCGTGGCCATATCGGCCAGCACTTGCCACGCGCCATCGGCCCCGACACGGCGCATATCTGCCAATTGCCCACCGCGCAAGCCGCGCCCCGCCCCGAGCATGGAAATAGCCTCCAGCACATTGGTTTTGCCCGCCCCATTGGGGCCGGTCAACACCACAGCACCGCACCCAGCGCGCATATCGAAAGCCTGATGGCTACGAAAATCGGCCAACCTTAAATGTGTAATATGCGGCGCAATTTGCGGCACTATGGCGACATCTGCCGATTTGAAATGGGTGTCCGGTGCGCTCACCTTATACGCGCATCGGCATCAGCACATAGAGCGCATTGGCGTCTTCATCGTCCACCACAACAGTGGGGGAGCCGCCATCGGATAATTGGAAACTTGCCTGTGTGCCTTCCAACTGTCCGGCAACATCCAGCAGATAGCGGGCATTGAAGCCTATTTCCATCGGCTCGGCAGCATAGCTGGCACTCAATTCATCACTGGCATTGCCGCTTTCGGGATTGGAAACCGACAGCCCCAGCCGGTCGGCTTCAAGCGACAATTTGACGGCCCGGGATTTCTCGCTAGAAATGGCCGCCACACGCTCAACACTTTGCGACAGACTCTTGGCATCAACCGCCAGCATTTTATCATTATCGGTCGGGATGACCCTCGTATAATCGGGGAATTTACCGTCAATCAGCTTTGAGGCCAGCACAATCTCGGCAAAAGCAAAATGGATGCGCGTTTCGGAAACTTGCAAGGAAATCTCGCCTTCATTTTCCTCGAGCAATTTTTGAACTTCGGCGACGGTTTTGCGTGGCACGATAATTGCCGACATGGTTTCGGCCCCCGCCGGACACGGCATTTGCACCCGCGCCAGACGATGCCCGTCTGTCGCCACGGCACGCAACATCGACCCACCATCATCCACCGCATGCAGATAAATGCCATTTAGATAGTAGCGTGTTTCCTCCACTGAAATGGCAAAGTGCGTTTTATTTATCAAGCGTCGCAACTCATTACCGGCGAGTGTGAAAGCGACCGGCATTTCGTCTTTCGGCATCGCCGGAAAATCTTCGCGCGGTAAGGTTTGCAACACAAAAGAGGCGCGCCCTGACAACAACGTCAATTGAGCCGCCCCATCATCGGTTGACAATTCAAGCTGTGCGCCATCCGGCAATGTGCGCACAATGTCATAAAGCATATGCGCCGGTGCGGTAATCGCCCCGGTTTCAGCAATATCTGCCTTGACGCACTCACGAATTTCAATTTCCAAATCGGTTGCGGTTAACGCCAGCAGATCGCCTTCGGCCTCCAGCAACACATTCGACAAGATTGGAATGGTATTACGCCGCTCAACGACACTTTGCACGTGACTCAAGGCTTTCAGCAGAGCATTGCGTTCAATTGTTGTTTTCATTTCGTCCTCTCATTACCGCCACGATTCGGTCATCAAAATATAACAGAATCATCCCCTGTTCACCAGAGGCGCGTGTTAACTTTCCAACATCCGGCGCAGCAAATCGACATCTTCGTCCAAGGCGGCATCTTCCTCGCGTAATTGTTCGATTTTGCGCACCGCATGAATAACTGTCGTGTGGTCGCGGCCGCCGAATTTGCGACCGATTTCGGGCAATGAACGCGTCGTTAATTGCTTTGACAGATACATCGCAATCTGACGCGGACGCGCCACCGCCCGCGCCCGCCGCGCCGACAACATATCGCCCATGCGCACATTGAAATAGTCGGCCACGCGGCGTTGAATTTCATCAATCGTCACCCGACGCTCGGACGCACGCAACAAATCGCGCAGCACATCCTGCGCCATTTCCAAGCTGACCGGTCGCCCAACAAAAGACGCATAAGCAACCACACGATTAAGCGCACCTTCCAACTCACGTATATTGCTGACAATGCGCCGCGCTAGAAACTCCAGCACTGGCTGCGGCACGCTGGGGGCATCGGCACGCGCGGCCAGCGCATCGGCCTTAGACTGCAAAATACCCAGCCGCAATTCATAATCGGTTGGATGAATATCAGCCACCAACCCCCAACCCAACCGCGAGCGGATGCGCTCTTCAATGCCCTCCAAATCAGTCGGCGAGCGGTCGGCGGAAATAATCACCTGCCGATTGTGGTCAATCAGCGTGTTGAAGGTGTGAAAAAACTCTTCTTGGGTCGAGTCTTTACCGGCAATGAACTGAATATCGTCCACCATCAACACGTCAACCTCGCGGAATTGCTGTTTGAAGGCCATGGTGTCCTTAAAGCGTAGGGCGCGGACAAATTGATACATAAATTTTTCCGCCGACAGATAAAGCACGGTGCGCTCCGGGTCGCGGCGGCGAATATCCCATGCAATGGCATGCATCAAATGGGTTTTGCCCAACCCGACGCCGCCATATAGAAAAAGCGGATTGAAACTGACATCAGCTGCTTCGGCCAATCGACGGGCGGCAGCATGGGCCAGCTCATTGGATTTACCGACCACAAAATTGTCGAATGTATAGCGTGGGTCCAGCGGTGCGCCGACTTCTTCGCGTTGAGCGCCGCTCTTGGCCGACCCGAAAGGCACGGCGGCATCGCCACGCACAGGGGGCGTCACCAAACGACTGGGCACGGCGCGCTGCTCGCGGGTTTCGGTTTTGCTTTCAACCGGCGCCCATTCGGGTTGCAATTCAATATCAATGCGTTTAATGGCGGCGTCCTCAGACTGCCAATGGCTACGAATACGCGCCAGATAATGCGCCTCTATCCAGCTTCGGACAAACCGCGTCGGCACTTGCAAAACAATGCGCCCGCGTTGCGCACTGTGAACCGACAAGGTTTTAAACCAGCTGTTAAAAGTTGCTTCACCCAGCTCAGCGCGCAAGCGCGACCGCACCCGGCTCCATTGTTCGTCAAGCGCCGTCAGTTTGGCCTCGGCTGTGTCTTTGCCGTCTCCCCCTTTGACACCTTCAGAACTTTCCAAAGATGATTTGCTGCCTTTACTGCCCATTTCTCCCCCCGACTTTATTGATATCTGCCACTGTTTTCTGACGCCCAGCGAGCATTGCCGCCCCCGCCAAACAATCGCGACAACCTCATGACTGCCGCCAAGGACAGCCTTCTACCTTCCACCCATTAACAAACCCGCGCCGATGATGTGCATCGGCATCGCCTTCAAAGCCACCGGCAACATTATAGCAATGCCCAAAACCGGCCTGCGTCAGAGCGCGCGCGGCATCTTGCGACCGCGTACCCGACCGACAAAGCAGAAATACTGGCGTATCTTGGTCAGCTATGGCACCGGCAACCTCTTCGGCAAATTGTGCGTTCGCCGACATATCCGGAAACCTCTGCCATTCAATAAATAGAATTTTCCCTTTTGCTTCGCTATCATCAGCTGTGCCGACAAAAGCCCATTCGGCTTGGGTGCGCACATCAACCAGACAGGCCGCTTGATTGACCTTTAATGCCGCCCATACCGTTGCCGGAGAGACATGGCCTTTGAAGCCATCACTGGTGATAGGCAGCATTTCAATCAAACCTATTTTCCTCCCCCGAATGGCAATTTTTGAAAAATTGCCGCACAGAAATTGACTTTATGCTTACCGCTTTGATTCCAAAGCGTTTTTGCCAGAAAGGCTGTAAGCCCTACAAATCTGCGATTTTTTAGCCTCCCTCACGATACGAATTCAGCTCGCTTCCTGCAACAGGGTAAAAACAGGAACACGAAGTTTTTTTAAATTTTTTCACAGCCGATGCAAAAAACGCCCCATTGGGGCGCTTCAAATTCCTTCTCAATTGGTTTTAACTTAGTCAGTTCAGCGCATTGACGCGTTTGCTCAGGCGCGACATTTTACGCGCTGCAGCCCGCTTATGCACCAGCCCCTTACGACCGGCGCGGGCAATCAATGGCTGCGCTGCCCGCAAAGATTCTTCAGCTTGGGCTTTATTGCCGCCGACAAGGGCTTCTTCAACGCCGCGAATAAGCCCACGCATATGACTGCGCTGGTCACGATTATGTGCCGATCGGCGCACTATTTTGCGTATCATTTTTTTGGCTGAACTTGTATTTGCCATTATCTATCCTGCCCCTTTCTTGTATCTTTCTTGTCTTTTTCTTGCGTCCTGCGCAAAACTCTGCACGGCCTATATCAGCAACCATCGGCGGGTTATAGGCTGCCCAGCCATAAGCGTCAATGATTGTTGGCGGCATTTCGGTTGCCGTCCTTCAACAAAAGCCACCCTCATCACTCAGCCGTCACCGGGGTGACATCGAAAATCACCAAATCGTCGTGAAACCCAATCCGCAAGGTTTCCCCTTCACGGATGAATGTCAAAGGTTGACGCGCCGTGCGTTGCCACCCCAGATTGGGCAGTGTGCGCATATAAAATTCGGCCAGTGCCTTGCTGCCACCTTTGTGGCCTGCGTCTGGGGTAGCGGCCAATTGCACAATGCGCCCTTCCGGCTTATCGAACACCAATTTGGCGTCAGTCATTTCACGCAATCCCGGCGCCAATGGCACATCCGGCAAAGCGGTCAGATAACGCTCTTCGGCCACTGCGCCGCCTAAAATTGACAACCCAAAAAAGACACCAAACAGGTAAAAAATTCGCAAGGTCATTTTATCATTTCTCATTTTTTGACGGCCTCATTTTTGACACGCCGGACAGTAAAAACTAGAACGCCCCGATTGCACCAGACGTTTTACTTTAGCACGACATGTGCTGCGTGAACATGTCTCGTCGGCACGATTATAAACCTGAAATTGGTGTTGAAAATATCCTAATTGTCCATCGCTGGCAGCAAAATCGCGCAAGGTTGAGCCACCGGCCTCAATCGCCGCCTGCAATGTGGTGCGAATGGCCGCCACCAAGCGCATCACACGCCTCAAACCAAGATTGGTCGCCTTGCGGCGCGGGCTGATAGCCGCCAAAAACAATGCCTCACAAACATATATATTGCCCAATCCGGCAACCACGCGCTGGTCAAGCAGCAGATTTTTAATCGCTCTTGAGCTGCCCGCACACGCCTTCAACAAAGATATTTCGTTAAATTCATTCGACAATGCCTCCGGCCCCAAATGGGCGAGAAATTTCGAGGTTGAAGGCGACCCGTCAATCAAATCCATAAACCCGAAGCGGCGCGGGTCGGCATAATACAACCGCCCGCCATCATCCAACACCAGTGCGACATGAACATGTTTGGACACCCCTTCTGCTGCTTTGGCCTGTGGTGGACAATATATATAGCGGCCCGTCATGCCCAAATGGCTGAGCCAGACAAACGCTTTGTTCTTTTCTCCTTGCATATCAGCCAGCAGATATTTGCCGCGGCGCGTCAATTGCATCAAGCGTGCGCCGGTTAAACGCGCGGCAAAATTTGCCGACAAAGGAAAGCGCAAATCGGTGCGCGCCAGTTTGACTTGCACAATACGCCGCCCCTCAATATGCGGTGCCAGTGTGCGCCTGACTGTTTCAACTTCGGGTAATTCCGGCATGGCTGGATGATAGCATGATTTTATTACCTATTTGCTAACTAGCCTACGCCATAGCTTTCAGCTATCGTTTGCCCATGCGCAAGCA
>CAYQFO010000088.1:0-6229 GCA_964416815.1 uncultured Rhodobiaceae bacterium
GTCCTACACAATAAAAAGGGGGGGGTAGTTTAAAATATTATTGATACAAAAGTCTTGGAAACAGCGACTTAGAGATATCGGCATAGTTAACAAAAGTCACGCCGGATAGACATTGATTATTGTATCCCGAATTCAGCGGGCCATAACCGCTTAACTCAGGAAAGCAGCTGTTAGCAACTCATTCTGTTCGAGGTCGTGACTTTTCTTGGATCCTGTTGCTGGGCTGGCCGCACTCTGTCGGCAAACCCCTGAAAAAGGCAGCCTATCAAACAATATTTCACCAAAATGAATCCGCAAGAAACGCCATGCACCCATGTTCTCCGGCTCCTCCTGAACCCAAACAACAGGGGTTCCGTCACTGTAATCGGCCAACGCGTGTTGCAAAGATTTTCTTGGTAGTGGATAGAGTTGCTCAACTCTGACAAGAGCGACGTCCTCGCGATTGAGTTCGGATCTTTTTTTCTCAAGTTCATAAAATACCTTACCAGTACAAAGCAAAATTCTTCGGACGCCTTCTGGCCGTGCGATCGACTGATCCGGTATCACTCTCTGAAAGCAACCTTCCGAAAGATCCTTGAGCGTAGAGACACATTTCGGATGCCTTAATAAGCTTTTCGGTGTCATCACGACTAATGGCTTTCTCCAAATTCGAAGATCCTGCCTTCTATGACAGTGAAACAGCTGAGCAGGAGTTGTAGGCTGCACTACCTGAATATTATCTTTTGCAGCAAGAAGCAGAAATCTTTCCAGCCGTGCACTGGAGTGCTCTGGACCCATACCCTCAAAGCCATGTGGCATAAGGCTTCTGAAAAGTATCACTATTGAGTGGGAGTAAGAAATGATTTGTATTAAAACAGATATTCCGCAAGAGATTTGCGATATCGATGATGAGTTAAAAGCGATCTATCACGGTAAAGACACAGTTTGTATTTGGGTGTTTAAAACTAGGGAAGATAGAAATAGGTTTATGGATGAAACTGCTGGAATGCTTAAAGATGATAGAGAGAAACACTTCGAATCTTTTTATGTTTAAAAAGTTGCACACTGTGTAACAAGAAAATAAAAGGTTGTTGGAAACAAAGAGGATTTTAAGGAAAAGATTTAGATTATGGCAGATAAGAAGTTACACAAAAGTTACACAAAAAAAATAACAAGCCTTAAAACTATTGATTCTATTGGGTTTCTAGACAAGGTAATTACTGAGTGGGAATGACATTTACCATCGCTAAATTCGTCATCACCGCGGCACTGATTGTTGCCATTAGTGAGATTGCCAAACAGTCAGACCGCTTGGGTGGACTGGTGGCGGCGCTACCGATTGTCACTCTATTTGTGATTTGCTGGATGTATTTTGAAGGAGCAGGTGAGAAGAAAATTGCGGCGCATGTGTCTTATACATTGCTCTATGTGCTACCGACTTTGCCGATGTTTGTTATTTTCCCGCCGCTTATCGAACGGTTTGGTTTTTTTACGGCCCTGTTTACAGGGTTGGCTCTGACGGCTGTCCTGTTATTATTGGTTGATAGGGTTTTCCATATTTTTTCCTAAAATTCTTGTCGCCATGTCGGCAATCTAGTAGCAAATGATTGAAGCGAAGAATAACGAATGCGCGAACGCTTTGAAAAAAGTGAAGCGTCTTTGTAAAGAGTTTGGCTTGACAGCTGGAATGCTTAAGGGTGCTTTGGCGAAAGGACGAGGTGAAAAATGATTATTAGTCATAAACATAAATTTATCTTTATTAAAACGGCAAAGACAGCTGGGACGTCAGTTGAGGTTGACTTGAACCAGATACTCGGTGCTGATGATGTGGCGACACCGATATTCCCTACAGTCGAAGGGCATATTGCAAAAAACTTTTCTTACCGTAAATTCGGTATGCTTCCACGTAAGCTCTACAACCATATGCCTGCTTCAGAGGTACGAGACTACATCGGAAAAAGAAAGTTCAATGATTACTTTGTGTTTTGTGTTGAAAGGGAGCCGGTTGACAAGTGTGCCAGTCATTACAGTATGTTAATAAATAGCCAAAATCACAATGAGGGAACGAAGACTTTAACTTTTGACCAATATATAAACAAAAGAGTGTTCCCAGTTGATACTTCTAAATACACAGATAGAGATGGAACATTGATGGTTAATAGAATACTACGATACGAACAACTTGCAGAAGAGTTGCGAGAGGTTTGTGATTTATTGGGATTTGATATCAATTTAAATGCAAGAGCCAAGTCTGGCTTTAGGATAAATTTAAGCGTAACAAGAGAGCAGTCAGCGATTATTTACGAAGCGTTTGCAAGTTCGAATATCCATACTGGGTATAGCCTTTGATTTTTCGTCGCACAATGATTACCACTATGGGTAACCCTTTCGATAAACTGGTGAGCTTTTACTTTTTACCTCATAGAGGCATAAGGTGGAACTAACACTCGGCGACTATTCATTTGAGGCGTAAAAAATGAAAAAACCTAAAAAACTTAAAATTAGAACCGTGCATCATCGGACAGTCGTCAGTAAATGCTTGGCATATATGCACGATGTTATGCGAATGAAAAAACCTAAAATTAGAACCGTGCATCATCTTTCTTGTTCCGGCGGGACAATCGTCAGCAAATGCTTGTCATGTATGCAAGATGTTATGCTGTTGAGTGAGTTGCACCCGGATCAGTTTAGAGACTCGAAATTTAATCCTTTTGACCCGTTGCAGCAATTTATGGATAGGACAGGTCTGCGTGAAAACGTTCAGTTTCGCCGTCAGGTATTTTTGGACATGATATCTACGACAGAGCAGGCGATTAGAGACAGGAAGCAGATAGCTATCATTCGCGACCATACGCACTCCGATTATCTGATACAGCCAGACGCAAATAGCATTACATCAAAGACAAGTCTTATAGACGTGTTGAGGGAACGTTATGAAGTTCTCTCTGTGCTGACTGTTAGAAATCCAGTGGATTCGTATATCTCATTGTGTGACAATGGCTGGAATAGATCGGTTAAATCTTTTGAGGATTATTGCTCCCGAGTGCTTTTGATGTGGGACGTTTACGCCGAGAAAAAAATTGCCATTTACAAATATGAAGATTTTTGCCGCACGCCGGACCTCATTTTGGAGGCAATGTGCAAAGATTTACAGCTAGAATTTTTAAGCACTTACAAAACTAATTTTTCCAAAATCAAACTCAGCGGAGATAGTGGTCGCGCACAAAAATCACAAACCATCGAAGTACTTCCTCCCAGAGAATACCCACAAAAATTAATTGAGGAAGCCCGCGAGTCAGCCAGTTATCAAGAAATACAAGCACGGTACGGCTACACATTATGATTGCCGATATTGCTGCCTTGAATGGAGTGGAGACACGCGGTAAGTTGCGCGATATTGTTGCAAAGCGAATGACCCCTTCCCAAATCGTAAAAGAGCAGAAACGGAGAGCGTGTTGAGTGATATTTTCAATGAAATAACTGCCGAAATGCGCCGTGAGCGCGTACAGGGCCTGTGGAGCCGTTATGGCTTTGGGGTTATTGGTGTGAGTGTCAGTCTGATTGTTTTGCTGGCGATTGGCATTGCTGTTGATAGGTGGGTTGAAACCCGCCATGAAGGCAATTCGGCACGCTATGATGCCATGCTGGCAAAGCTGCCGAAAACGGAAATTGATGTGCGTGTGCAGGCTCTGCAAGAGTTCGCCGTGGCTGAAAATAATTCTTATGGTGCGCTGTCGGCTTTGCAGGCGGCGTTGGCGTTGGCTGAAACCGATAACGATAGTGGGGCTTTGAACAGCCTTGATACGCTGCTGGTTGAGGGTGATTTGCCGGGACAAATTCTTGATTTTGTTCGCTTACAGGCGGCCATTATCGCGCTTGATATGGGCAATAGTGTTGAGGATGTTGAGGCGCGCTTGGCACGATTGCTGAAGAAAAACAATCCGCTACGCCCGCTTGCACTGGAGACGTTGGCACTGGCCAATATATTGAACGATAATCCATTACAGGCGCGTAAGTTCTATCAGGAAATTTTACTGGTACCGGATTTGACCTCGTTTACCCGTGAGCGGGTTGAAGTCATGTTGTCGGAAGTTGAAAAAAATCTTTCGCCGGGTGTGGCGGCTAAATTGAAGCAGTCGGCGGCTGAAAATAAAAAAAACTAGTCTTGGGGCAGGGAGAATGCGGCAATGAGCGTTTCGGCAAGTCCATTTCGGGCGTCGCAATTGATGGTGATGGGTGCGCTCGCCGTCGGCTTGATGGCTTGCGGTTCAACCGATAAGGACGCGCTACAGGGCAAACGTATTCCGGTACTCAGTTTTGAAGAATCATTGGCGGCCGACCCACGCTTGCGCGACGAACCGATAGCCATTCGGCCTGCTTTCCGGAACAGTAGCTGGGCCAACCCCGGTGGCTATGCCAGCCATGCCATTTATCATCTGGAACTTGACGGGCTGAAGCCTGCTTTCAAAAAGCGTATCGTGGCCGGCAATAACAGCGATATTCGTATGAAAGCCCCACCGGTGGTTGCTGATAATAAAGTTTTTGCGCTGGGTGCCGATTTGGATGTGGTGGCGGTGGACGCCAAAAATGGTGAGACGATTTGGACGCAATCGGTCAAGGCGACTTATAAAGAGCCGAATTTCGGTTGGACTTTTTTATTGGGTATTAGTGAAAAAGAAGCCGATATTGAGGACGGTTTTGGCGGTGGGTTGGCTTATTCTGACGGACGGGTTTTTGTGACGACAGGGTTTGGTGAATTGCTGGCACTGTCCGCCGAGAGCGGCGAGATTTTATGGCGTATCAAAAACACGGTGGCCTTTTCGAATGCACCGACAGTGCGTAATGGCCGCGTGTTTGTGGTATCGCAAGACAGCCGCTTGCAGGCGTTTTCGGTTAAAGACGGTGCCCGTTTTTGGGAACATCAGGCGATTACCGAGCTTGCCACAATTATGGGGGCTGGCAGCCCTGCGGTTTCCGACCGGTTCGTTGTTGCCGGATTTAATTCCGGTGAAGTGACGGTACTCAGTCCCATCAATGGGGCGGTGGCTTGGTCGGACAGCTTGACCGGTCGTGCTATTCAGGTAACACCGATGGCACAGTTGAACGCTATTGTCGGGCGTCCGGTGATTGACCGTGACCGTGCTTTTGCGACCAGCCATGGCGGCCGCACGGCGGCGTTTAATCTGCGTACGGGGGAGCGCATTTGGACGGTCGATATCGGCTCAATTGAAATGCCGTGGGTGATGGGTGATTATGTGCTGGTGACGACGTTGGACGCGGCTGTTGTGTGTCTGTCGCGCAGTCAGGGGCGGACTAAATGGATAAGCCGATTGCAGGCTTTTGAAGATGAAGACGCGCGCGAAGGACGCATTAGTTGGACCGGACCGATTTTGGCCGGCGGACGCATTGTGCTGGCTTCATCGAATGGCGACCTTGTTGCTCTGGAGCCGCAAACGGGCAAGATTGTTGAAAAACAAGAATTGAACGAAGCGATAAACCTGCCGCCTGTATTGGCCGATGGCACATTATATCTCCTGTCGGATGAAGGCACGCTGTTCGCCCGGCGGTAGTGATGTTTATGGGCGAGCCGTTTACCCTTGCAATTGTCGGTCGACCCAATGTCGGTAAATCAACATTGTTCAATCGGTTGGTCGGGCGTAAATTGGCACTGGTTGACAATCAGCCGGGGGTGACGCGCGACCGCCGCGTGGGCGATGCGCGATTGGGTGATTTGCGCTTCCGCATTATTGATACTGCCGGTTTTGAAACGAGCAAAGCCGGTTCGTTAACCGCGCGTATGCGCGCACAAACCGATGCTGCAATTGATGAAGCCGACATGGTGCTGATGTTGACCGATGCGCGTGCCGGTATTTTGCCCGATGATTTGTCGCTTGCGCGCCTTTTGCGTAAAGCCGATGTGCCGGTGGTGCCTGCGGCCAATAAATCAGAAGGCAAGGTGGTCAAAGCCGGGCTTCATGAAGGCTTCAGCCTTGGCTTCGGGGAACCGATTGCCCTGTCGGCCGAGCATGGCGATGGTACACATGACTTATATGAGATTTTGCGCGATGTGGTTGAGGGGCATCAGGCCGCGACCGGAATGGCGATGGAGGCGGGCGAAGAAGCGGCCGATTTTGATTCGGAAACGCCATTTGAAGACGACCCTGAAAAGCCGTTGCGTGTGGCCATTTTGGGGCGTCCCAATGCCGGTAAATCGACGTTTATTAGTGTTGTTTCCAATGCCACCCCGAAA
>CAYQFO010000089.1:0-6156 GCA_964416815.1 uncultured Rhodobiaceae bacterium
CCGGGCATAAATAGTGTCGGCGATTTTCTGGCGCGAAATGGCAATTCCCAAATTGTCTTTGCGGTCACAGATAATATAAAGCCGTATGCCGGCGGCGGTTGATTGCGGGGTGCTTACCGCACCGGCCTCAAGATTGGCGACCGCACGGCGCAGGGTGGTCGGCAATGCCTGCAATTCGAGTAGCCCCGTGCGTGTTGGTATGGCCTCCAGCTTTTCGGCATCATTTTGCGCTTGCTGACAAGTGCTGAAATTCTTAGCAAATGCGCCGACCGTGTCGGTATCTGTGCCATCGGCGAAAGTCACGGTGAGGACATCAAAGCGGTTTTTGGCCGGATTGGGTGCGCGGCTAGCTTGTTTGTCAATCAGGGCAATAATGTAAGTACCGGCATTGGTTTGAATGGGGCGCGAGATTTGTCCCGGCTGCATTTGGCGTAAAGCTTGTTGCAGTTCGCTGTCGACTTGATCGGCAGTTATCCATCCCAGCCCCCCGCCACGCGCTGCCGACGGCGCAATCGAAAATTGTCGTGCCACAGCAGCAAAATTGACGCCGCTTTGTAACTGGCTCACGATTTGCTTTGAAAGTTGAGAAATTTGTTGCTGACTGGCAAAACTGTCGAGGTTGAGCAGAATTTCACTGACCAGATAACGCGGTTGCCGGATGGCGCGGGCGGCCTTTTTATATTGTTCGTCCACCTCATCATCGCCGATATTTATCCGGCCGCCAAAACTGCGGCGAACAAATTGACTCCACGCCAGTTCGGCTTCGACTTGGCGTTCAAGCGTGGTGCGTTTGATATTATTCTTGGCCAGAAGTGCCGAAATTTGTTGAGGCGTGGTTTTGTTTTCACTGGCCATTTTTTTGATACTGTCTTCAATCTGGGGTGGTTTAATTTTGATTTTGACTCGGCGGGTTTCTTGTAATTGCAATTTTTCATCAATCAATGAGCGCAAAACCTGCTCGCGTATGCGGTGACGTATTTTCGATGTTTTTTTAATGCCGGAGGTGGCAAAAAACAATTCGACCCGCTGGTCGACATCGTAAATGGATACGACCTCATCATTGACAATGGCGGCAATACCTTCCACCTCGCGGTTTTGCGCTGCCGAGGCTGGCGATAAAACGAGGATAAGGCCAAACAAGGCGGTAAAATGTGTCGGTAGAAATCGCATTTTTGATTGCTCATTTTAATATGCTTCGGTTTATCACAAAGTTTTGCTAAACCCTAGGGGGCAAATGTGGCAATAAATCGTGCTGGACGCGTGCTTCATTAGTTCATATCTTTCTGTTCCTTTTCGATGCAATCTTAACCGCCGCCCAATTTTCTCACAAATGGAGTTATAAATGCCTCTTAATATCAGCTTTGCGCCAGAAAAAACCGCCGATAAAGGCACACTCATTTTTGCCATGGCCATGGGGGCAAAATTAAGCCCGCTTGCCACCAAGCTCGATGCGCGGATTGGTGGCGCACTTTCTCGTGCCAAGAAAATCAAAAAATTCAAAGGCGATGCCGGTGCCGTACTCACCTTGTTGGCACCGACGAAATCATCGCTTGATAGAATTGTTATTGTCGGGCTTGGCAAGGCGGATAAATTGACTTTGGTGGATGCAGAGAAATTTGGCGGCGGGGTATTGGCAACGGTTGAAAAATTTGACGGCCCTGTCACCTTGTTGCTGGAGTCGGTTGCCAAATTGGCCATTAGTGCCGATGAATTGGCTGCGCGTGTCGCTGTTGGCGCGCTGTTACGCGATTATAAATTCGAGACCTATAAGACCAAAAAGAAAACCGAGGGTGGGCTCAAAAAATTAACCATTGCCACCAAGGCGGCGACGGGTGCGCGTAAAATTTTTGCTGAGCTTAAAGCGGTTGCCGATGGCACCATGCTGGCGCGCAGTTTGGTCAATGAGCCAGCCAATATATTAACCCCGCCAGCGTTTGCCAAGCGCACCAAAGCCCTGAGCAAACTTGGTGTCAAAGTGGAAGTTCTGAGTGAATCTCAAATGAAAAAACTCGGCATGGGTGCGCTGCTGGGGGTTGGGCAAGGCAGTGTGCAGCCCAGTCAGCTGGTGGTGATGCAGTGGAACGGCGCGGTTAAATCGAAAAAGCCGTTGGCCTTTGTCGGCAAAGGCGTGTGTTTTGACACTGGCGGCATTTCGATTAAACCAGCCGGTGGCATGGGAGACATGAAGGGCGATATGGGCGGTGCTGCCGCCGTAACTGGTCTGATGCATGCGCTGGCCGCTCGCAAGGCGAAAGTGAATGTTGTTGGCGTTATCGGCTTGGTGGAAAATATGCCCGACGGCAATGCTCAGCGCCCCGGCGATATTGTCAAATCAATGTCCGGTCAGACGATTGAAGTGCTGAACACGGACGCTGAAGGTCGCCTCGTATTGGCCGATGCGCTGTGGTACACGCAAAAGCGTTTTAAGCCGCAATTCATGATAAACCTTGCTACATTGACCGGTGCTATTTTGGTTGCGCTGGGGCAGGAATATGCTGGTATGTTTTCCAATAATGACAGGCTGGCCGAGCGTCTGAATGCGATTGGCAATAGCGAGGGCGAGAAAGTCTGGCGTATGCCGCTTTGTGAGAAATTCGACAAAATGATTGATACGCCCAATGCCGATATGAAAAACATTGGTGGCGGGCGTTATGCTGGTTCGTCGACGGCGGGGCAGTTTTTGCAACGCTTTACCAATGGCGTGCCTTGGGTGCATTTGGATATTGCTGGCACGGCGATGGGGAGTCCGAAAACGGAGATTAGTCGAAGCTGGGCGAGCGGGTTTGGCGTGCGCCTGTTGGACAGATTGGTGCGCGCGTATTACGAATAGTGCGCTGATGTAGCGAAGCGATAGCGCGAGGATAAGAGTGAGTGACGTTTTTTTCTACCACCTTGAGCGGCAGAGTCTTGAACAGGCTTTGCCGCTTTTGCTTGAAGCGACCTTAAAGCGCGATTGGCGTGCGGTTGTGCAGGCTGGTTCCCAAGAGCGGGTGGAAGCACTGGACGCGCTATTATGGAATTGGCGCGATGACAGTTTTTTGCCGCATGCGCGCGCTGGCGACGCGCGTTTTGCTGACGCCGCCGTTGACCAGCCGGTCTGGTTGACGCTTGAAGAGGAGTCGCCCAATGGTGCGCATGTGCTGTTTTTGGTGGACGGTGCCATGCGCACGAAGTTGGACGGCTTTGAACGCTGTGTGATTATTTTTGACGGGCGCGATGAAACCGCTTTGGCCGAAGCACGTGCGCATTGGAAGGGGTTGAAAGAGGCCGGTCACGCCCTCACCTATTGGCAACAAAGCCCCGACGGCAAATGGCAAAAGCAGGACGCTTAGACTGAAGCTGCTTGTCTTATCCGGTCGTGCGGCTTATAACGCCCTCAAATTGACTGTATTGGGAGGAGTGCCCCATGGCCATTGAACGCACATTTTCAATCATCAAACCCGATGCCACCAAGCGCAATTTGACTGGCAAAATCATTGACCGCTTTGAGAGCAATGGCCTGCGCGTGGTGGCGTCCAAGCGTGTTCAGATGACCCGCGCACAAGCGTCCGAATTTTACGCCATCCACAAACAACGCCCGTTCTATAATAGTCTGGTTGATTTCATGAGTTCCGCTGCGGTTGTGGTGCAAGTGCTGGAAGGCGAAAACGCGATTGCCAAAAACCGCGAGATTATGGGCGCGACCAATCCGGACGAGGCGGCGGTCGGCACTATTCGTAAAGATTTTGCGCAAAGCATTGACGCCAATTGCGTCCACGGCTCGGATGCGCCCGAAACCGCCGCCGAAGAAATCAAATTCTTCTTCACCGATGATGAAATAGTCGGCTAATCGGGCAAATCAGATAAGGCGACGCAGGTGCGTTAGTGCCAAATCAAGGGCTTCCGGATAGGCGATATGTTCCTGCTCCAGCACGCGGGCGGCGAGGCTGTCGGGCGTGTCATCGGCTTGCACAGCCACGCGCTTTTGCACGAGGGTGGGGCCGTCATCCATTTCCGGACGCATATAATGCACAGTGCAGCCATGTTCGGTCGCGCCGTCTTCAAGGGCGCGTTCATGCGTGTTGAGACCCTTATAGGCGGGCAGTAGGGAAGGGTGGATGTTAAGCAGTCGATCGTGCCAGAGATTGACGAAATTTGCCGTCAGCAGACGCATGAAACCGGCGCAACAAATCAGCTCTATCTTGGCCTCAATCAAGGCTTTTTGCATCTCGGCTTCAAAGCCGCCGCGGTTGTCATAATCTGTGTGGTCAATCACCGCGCAAGGCACGTTTTTTTCTTTACAAAACTTAATGCCTGCCGCATCGGGGCGGTTGCTGATGGCCAGCACCCAATCGGCTTTGATATCGTCGCGCACCATGTGGTTGGCCAGCGCGCGCATATTGCTACCGCGACCGGAAAACAATATGGCGACACGAATTTTACTCATCGTGTGAAAATAACCGGCGCGTCTTGTCCTGCAATCAACCGTCCGATGGGTAGCACGGTTTCACCTTCACGCACCAGTGTGGCGACGATGTCGGTCACTTCATCGGCGGCGACAATCAACACCATGCCGATACCGCAATTAAAAGTGCGTAGCATTTCCATATCGGCAATTTTGCCGGTCTCCTGTATCCAATCGAAAATGGGCGGGCGTTGCCATGCGCCGAGGTCAATTTCGGCAGTCAGATTGTCGGCCAGCACGCGCGGCAGATTTTCTTGAAAGCCGCCGCCGGTAATATGCACCAAGCCGTGAATGGCCTGAGAGGCATTGGGGGACGCTTTGAGGGTGGCCAACACCGAGCGCACATAAATTCGGGTTGGTGTCAGTAGCTCTTCGACCAGCGTTTTACCGCTATTGGTCGGGGCGGGGTCATTCCAGTCAAGATTGGCGCGCTGCACCAGTCGGCGTATCAGCGAAAAGCCGTTGGCATGGACGCCGCTCGAGGTGAGCCCCAGCAATATATCTCCGGCAGCGACATTGTGCGGCAATACGCGCTTGCGCTCCACAGCGCCGACGGCAAAACCGGCAAGGTCATAATCACCCGCCGCATACATATCCGGCATTTCCGCCGTCTCGCCGCCAATCAGTGCGCAGTTGGCCTGCTTGCAACCTTCGGCTATGCCGCCAATCACTGTTTCGGCAGTATCGACCATCAATTTTCCAGTGGCAAAATAATCCAGAAAGAACAGAGGCTCGGCTCCCTGCACAATCAAATCATTGACGCACATGGCGACCAAATCAATCCCCACCGTGTCGTGGCGTCCGGTTTCAATGGCGATTTTTAGCTTGGTGCCGACGCCGTCATTGGCGGCAACCAGAACCGGATCGTCGAATTTGCAGGCGGCGAGGTCAAACAAGCCACCAAAGCCGCCCAGCTCCACAGTGGCTCCGATGCGGCGTGTGGCTTTGGCCAATGGCGCGATGCGGCGCACCAACTGGCGACCGGCATCAATATCAACACCGGCAGCCGCATAGGTTTCAGAAGTTAGAGATTTGCTCATATTTCATCCTAGCCTAATGGGGATGGGTGCGCTAGTTTCCGGATATGAAAACACGCCTTTTTTTGGCTTGTCTGTTTTTTTTTCCGGCAGCTTTTCCTGTGCTTGCCGGAAGCGTGTACACTGTCGATAAAATTCTGGTTGATGCCCGCGCTGAGTCGACCTCGGCGGCGCGCGCGATGGCCTTGCGCGATGGGCAGACAAGAGCACTCAATCAAGTCTTACAGCGTTTGACCAAAGAAGAAGAATGGCCCTCCTTGTCTGATATGGACACGATTGATGTCGAGGAAGTTGTGGAAGGGTTTCGTGTCAGCAATGAAAAAACCAGTCCGAAGCGTTATATCGCGCAGCTTTCCGTGCAGTTCAAACCCGAACCCTTGCGTCGGGCCCTGTTAGAGGAAGGGCTTTCCATTACCGAAGTGCAAAGTCGCCCCTATCTGTTGCTTCCCGTTCTTGAAGACAAGCGGGGGTTACATTTGTGGCGCGCGAATTGGTGGCATCGCGGCTGGCAGTCGAGAGATTTGGGCAATAATCCGGTGCCGCTCATCCTGCCGCGCAGCGATGCGAAAGATGCACGGCTGGCCACGGCGCGGCAAGTTCTTGCCGGCAATACCAACCCACTGGCCAAGCTGAAACGCAGATATGGGACGCAAACCGTGGTCGTGGTGCATGGGG
>CAYQFO010000090.1:0-6133 GCA_964416815.1 uncultured Rhodobiaceae bacterium
GGGGCAAGCCTGCTTTGGCGAAAAATTCTGCCGTGGCTTCTTCCAGCCGCCCTTTTGATGGCACCGCAAGAATAAGTTGGTCGTTCATCGTGCCGCCTCTTGTCGTCGTTCCAATGCAATCGCGCCGCCCACGGCAGGAATCGGTCGCTCAGCCCCCAGACTTTGTAGCAAATCATCATATCGCCCGCCGGTTGCAACAGGCCGCGCATCGCCGAGCGCAGGCACAGTAATTTCAAAGAAAATGCCGGTATAATAAGCCATTTTCTGTGCCGGACTGAGACGGCGGAAAATGCACTCAGCAGGCACACCTGCCGCTATTGCCGTTTCAGCAAGATTGGTTTCGCCGGATGAAGGATTTTTGTCGTGTCGTGCGGATTCTGCATCTTTCATCCATTCTAGCGCAAAGCGATTTAATTCTTCCAAATCGCTTTGTGCAATTGTCGCGTTTTCTATTCTTTGCTCAATACGTTCACCAATCTCGTCACCCGTGCGACCGGCTATATTTGCCGTTTTTATCGGTAAGGAGAAATTGGTCGGCATAGGGTTATGCGCATTTCTTTTCAGAGCCGCCTGAATGTCTTTTATCCCTTCATTCCGAATCAAGCGTTTTTTAAGCAGTTGCTTCATGGGTTCGGACAAATCATAGCCATCAACCCTGTTAATATAGAATTGGGCATTACTCACAATGAGTTGGCAATCACTGGCTTTTATGCCCGCCGCTTTAAGGGCAAGTAGGATTTGTCGCAAAATCTCGACATCATTTTCTGCCTGATGACTGCCGCCGATAATTTCCACGCCAAGTTGGGTAAATTCTTCCGGTTTTCCGGCCCCGCGTGGTTGATAGCGAAAGGCGGTGCCTTGATAGCAATAGCGCACTTCGCCTTGGCGGTTATCGGCCAGATATTGAAGCGCGGTGGGGATGGTCAAATCCGGTCGCAGGCACAGTTGTGCGCCGCCCGGGTCGGTAAAACTATAGAGGCGGCGTTGCATTTCCACGCCCATGCGGTCAATAAAGGGCGCGGCAGGCTGTAAAATCGGCAAGGAGAGCGGCTCGAAACTGGCCTCGATAAAATTCTGTAGGCCGGCATCGGCTGGTATGGGAGCGGGCGGCGCGTGAGGTGCGGGTGTATAGGTGGGTTTGGTTTCTGCCGGATTTTCCCGACTGCCAAACACGGCCTTGGCGACATTCAGCCCTTCCCGTTTGCAAATCTCGGCCAGCGCGTAGTGTTTACTGGCCGGAAACCCCTGACGGCGATAATTGGAGACGGCTGAGGCACCGACGCCCAAAAGCGTGGCCACGGCTTGTGATCCGCCCAGCGCATCAATCACATCACTGGCGGTGGTGAGGCGGTTTTCTATGGTGCTGTTTTCACTCATAGTGGGTTTATAGTTCATAATTCATGAAAAGTAAATATATTTAGTAAATTTTGTTTATTTCATAAAAAATGAAGTTTATATTTTATAAATTGAAAATTATATTCAAATTTCATGAATTACTTAGAATTTCTTGAATTTTTGTGACTAATTCGGCTTTTGGCACTTGCTGTTGGGCGTGGTCGGAGGCGCGCCATTCGGCGTTATCTTCGATTTCCGCCGATTGCGCCTTGCCCAACGCTAAATCCTTGATGGTCATCACGCTGGCGGCGCGTTCGTCTGCGCCTTCAATCAGCACCAGCCGTGCGCCGCGTTTGTCGGCATAGCGCAGTTGCGCTTTCATGCCGCCATCGCCCATATAAAGCTCGGCGCGGATATTGGCGGCACGTAAAAACTGCACCTCGCGCATGAGCTGCGGGCGGGTTTGTGCGTCCATCACCGTCACCACCACCAAGGGGGCGGTCGCCTCGCTTTCAGCTTTGCCAAGATGGGTCAAGGCGGCGGCCAATCGGCTGACGCCAATCGAGATGCCAGTGGCCGGAATTTCCACGCCCTTAAAGCGTTTGACCAAATCATCATAGCGCCCGCCGCCACCTACCGAGCCGAAGCGCACCAATGCACCGCTTTCGTCTTCGGTTTTGAATGTCAGTTCAATCTCGTAGACCGGGCCGGTGTAATAATCCAGCCCGCGCACCACGCTTGGGTCAATGGCGAGCTGGTCGTCCGCATAGCCAAGCGCGTCAAACAGCGCGTCCATTTCGCGCAATTCTTGCAGCCCTTCTTGTCCCATTGGTGCATCGGTGAGGGCTTCGGCCATGGCCTGCAAGGTTTCGGTGCGCCCAGAAACTTTATGGTCGGCTTTAATCGAAACCATTTGCATAATTTTTTCGATTTGCCCGTCTTGTAATTCAGCACCTTTGGTGAAATCGCCACTTTCATCTTTGCGTCCTTTACCGAGCAGAGCGCACACGCCGTCTACGCCCAGCCGGTCATATTTATCCATGGCGCGTAAAATGGTCAGTCGCTGTGTGTCAAAATCTTTCGCTTGTGTGTCGAGGCCACTCACTTTGAGCAGGGCGTCCATAATTTTGCGATTATTGATACGCACCACATAATCGCCGCGCCCGATGCCGAGTGTTTTCATGCAATCGGCGGCCATCATGCAGATTTCGGCATCGGCGGCGATATTGCTCGCGCCGACTGTATCGGCATCAATCTGCATGAATTGGCGATAGCGTCCCGGCCCCGGCTTTTCATTGCGCCAAACCGACCCCGATTGATAGCGGCGTAACGGCTTGGGCAGTTGGTCATAATGCTCGGCCACATAGCGCGCTAATGGCGCGGTCAAATCATAGCGCAGGCTTAACCATTGGTCGTCATCATCTTGCAGCGCGAACACGCCTGCATTGGGGCGGTCATCATCGGGCAGAAATTTGCCCAGCGCATCGGCATACTCAAAGGCGGATGTATCCAGTGCGTCAAAGCCGTAGCGCTCAAACACCTGCGAAATTTTGACAATCATGCGTTTTTGCAATGCCAATTGAGGTCCGGCCATATCGCGAAACCCGCGCGGGGTGTGTGCTTTCGGCTTGAAGACTTTCGGCTTTTTTGTTTGCCGCCTTGAAGGGCGTTTGGAAGAGTGCCGGTCGGACATGGTCATTTTCTCTCAATCAGACAGTTTTGCGGCGCGGACATAATTCGTATTTTTTTGTCAGCAGTTTAGGTGCCTTTCAGAATCCATAAACTTTACAAGTTTTACATAAATAACAGAATTTCAAAGAAAACGTGCAAACATTTTTACTCTAATAATTTCAATATCTTAAGTTTCACTCGACATTTGTTTGTTGATTGTGTATGTGCTGACTGATAACAATTCTTAAAGGAAAAAAAGTGACGATGCGCAATTATCAAAAAATGGTGAAAGAAACCGCCGCCAAACTCAAAGCGCAAGGCAATAGTTGGGCGGCCATCAATCCGGAATATGTGGCGCGCATGGACGTGCAAAACCGCTTCAAAACCGGGTTGGATATTGCCAAATATACCGCCGATATCATGCGCCGCGATATGGATGATTATGATGGCGACAGTAGCAAATATACTCAATCGCTGGGCTGCTGGCATGGCTTTACCGCTCAGCAAATGCTGATGGCGGTGAAACGTCATCGCAAGACCACGCAAAAATCTTATGTTTATTTATCGGGCTGGATGGTCGCTGCCCTGCGGTCGGATTTCGGCCCGCTGCCAGATCAATCCATGCACGAAAAAACCGCCGTGTCAGGCCTGATTGAAGAGATTTACACCTTCTTGAAACAAGCCGATGCGCGCGAATTGCGGCACTTATTTACCGCGCTCGACGAAGCCCGCGCCAATGGCGGTAAGGTGGATGACATCGTGGCCAAAATCGACAATTACGAAACCCATATTGTGCCGATTATTGCCGATATTGATGCCGGTTTCGGCAATGAGGAAGCCACTTATCTGTTGGCCAAGAAAATGATTGAAGCGGGTGCCTGCGCCATTCAGATTGAAAACCAAGTCTCGGATGCCAAGCAATGCGGCCATCAGGACGGCAAAGTCACCGTGCCGCACGAAGACTTTATGTCGAAAATTAATGCCGTGCGGTATGCCTTTCTGGAATTGGGCGTTGACAATGGCATTATTGTGGCCCGCACCGACTCGCTGGGGGCCGGTCTGACGCAGAAAATTCCGGTCTCGCGACAGCCGGGCGATTTGGCCGACCAATATAATGCTTTCTTAAAATCCTCACCGGTGGCCGATGCATCGGCCATCAACCATGGCGAAACGCTCATCCGCCGTAATGGTACGCTTGAGAAGCCTGTGCGCCTACCCAATGGCCTGTTTGCCTTCAAAGATGGCACTGGCGCAGACCGCGTCGTGCTGGATTGCATTAACAGCCTGCAAAGCGGTGCTGACCTTCTCTGGATTGAAACCGAAAAGCCGAATGTGGCGCAAATCGCCGCTATGGTGAGCCGTATTCGTGAGGTCATTCCCAATGCCAAGCTGGTCTATAACAATTCGCCCAGCTTTAACTGGACGCTGAGTTTCCGCAATCAGGTGTTTGAGGAATGGAAAGCGGCGGGCAAAGATGTGTCGGCCTATCCCGATGCTACCGCCGAGCCGCAAGTTCTGATGGACGCCAAATATGACGACAGCGAACTGGCCGCCGAAGCCGATAGGTTGGTACAAAATTTCCAACAAGATGCGGCGCGCGAGGCAGGTATTTTCCACCATTTGATTACCTTGCCGACCTATCACGATACCGCCCTTGGCACGGATGTTTTGTCGGAAGGCTATTTCGGCGAACTTGGTATGCTGGCCTATGTGCGCGATGTGCAGCGCAAAGAAATCCGCCGCGGCATGGCCTCGGTCAAGCATCAAGATTTGGCCGGTTCCAATATCGGCGACGACCATAAGGAATATTTCTCTGGTGATAATGCGGTGCTGGCCTCAGGCGAAGACAATACGATGAACCAGTTTTAAGGCCTGTATCACGCGAGGACGCCCCCGTGAGGGTGAAAATGCGTGAGGGTGTAAAATGAAAAACGGATTCGCCACCACCGATTTGTCGGATACGCATGCGGGAAAGTTGCGCTATTTGCCGCCGGTATTTCAAGATTTCGGTGGGCGCATGCGGTTTCACGGGGGCGTCAAAACACTGGTGACTTTTGAAGACAACACGAAAGTGCGCGCCGCCGTTGAAACGCCGGGCGAGGGACGCGTGTTGGTGGTTGATGGCGGTGGGTCAATGAATTGTGCGCTGTTTGGCGGCAATCTAGCCAAGCTGGCGGCCGATAATGGCTGGGCCGGTGTGGTGATTAACGGATGCGTGCGCGACCGCGCCGAATTGGCCGCCGAAGCGGTCGGTATTAAAGCCTTGGGCAGCCATCCGAAAAAAAGCCAAAAGCGCGATTTGGGTACCTATGATGTGCCGCTTTCTTTTGGCGGCGTGAGCATCACCCCCGGCGATTGGCTCTATGGCGATGAAGACGGCATTATCATCGCCGACGGCGAGTTGACATAAACTTTACTTTAGGGTAACATATATGTTACTTAAAGAATATCTGACCGAAACGGGCAATTCACCCTTCGGCAAATGGTTTGGAAAACTGGATGCGGTATCAACAAGACGGGTAACAGTGGAGATAGTAAAGCTCCAAAACGGGCGGCGCGGCAATCATAAATCTCTTGGTGGCGGTCTTCGCGAGACAAAACTAAAAACGGGCGGTGGATTACGGGTTTATTGGATGCAAGATGGTGAAACTATAATAGTGCTTCTGGCGGGGGCGATAAAACCGGCCAGAGCGCGGATATTAAAATAGCACGCAAGCGTCTGGATGATTATACTGTCCGCAAAACCAGAAGGAAAAAGACAATGACTGACTTAACACGCGATTTCAAAGAGACGGTGAAAGCCCGCATGCAAACCGATGCCGATTTTCGACACGGCCTGTTGCAGGATGCGCTGACTTGCTTTTTTGTAGGCGATAGCGAAACTGGTCGTAGTCTGTTGCGCGACTATATTGTTGATGATGTGAATTTTGAGGAATTGGCACGTGGCACCAACATTCCGGCCAAGAGTTTAAGCCGCATGTTTAGTCCGACACGGGGCAATCCGACCACCAATAATTTTTTTAATGTGGTGGATTATTTGAGCAAGCGCGAAGGTATTCGTTTTAAAGTTATTGCTGAATAGAGCCAAGCTGGTGGCTTAAAACGCTTTGCTGTCGGCGAGCTGACC
>CAYQFO010000091.1:0-6119 GCA_964416815.1 uncultured Rhodobiaceae bacterium
ATGCGCCCCTTCGGCGGCCAGTGCTTCGGCCACCGCATGTCCTAGCCCGCGCGAGGCACCGGTCACCAATGCCAGCTTGCCGCCAAAGCGACCGGTGGCCGTCGTGGCGGTCACCTTTAGGCCTCGGACAATAAGGAAAGTTGGCGAATAGGCTGTGCGCCTTGCCGGTCAACCAGCGATGTCGGATAATCGCCGGTAAAGCAATGGTCGGTAAATTGCGGCCGGTCGCAATTGCGCCCTTCGACATGGCCCATGGCCTTATACAACCCGTCAACGCTCAGAAAGGCGAGGCTGTCAGCACCGATATGCGTGCACATTTCTTCCAATGAGTGCGTGGCCGCCAATAATTGCTGCTGGTCAGGCGTATCAATGCCGTAAAAATCCGGATGGGTGATGGGTGGCGCGGCAACGCGCATATGCACTTCTTTGGCGCCTGCGTCGCGCATCATTTGCACGATTTTGACCGATGTGGTGCCGCGTACAATCGAGTCGTCAATCAAAATAACCCGCTTGCCTTCGACATGAATGCGGTTGGCATTGTGCTTCAGCTTGACCGAAAAGGCGCGAATAGATTGCTGTGGCTCAATAAATGTACGACCGACATAGTGGTTACGGATAATTCCCAGCTCAAACGGAATTTGGGCTTGCTCGGCATAGCCGATGGCTGCCGGCACACCGCTATCGGGCACCGGGATAACCACATCGGCGTCAACCGGACTTTCTTCGGCCAGCTTGCGGCCAAATGCTTTGCGGCAATCATAAACGCTTTTGCCGTCAACAATGCTGTCGGGACGGGCAAAATAAATATATTCAAAAATGCAGGGGCGGGCGGTAATGGACGGGAAAGGTTTTACACTTTCCAGCCCGTCTTCGGTAATCACCACAATTTCGCCATTCTCAATTTCGCGGATAAACTTAGCGTCGATAATATCCAAAGCGCACGTTTCTGAGGCAAGAATGTAGTGGCCGTCCAGCTGCCCCAAAACGAGTGGGCGGATGCCCAGTGGGTCGCGTGCGCCAATCAATTTTTTATTGGTGAGGACGGCCAGCGCATAAGCACCGTCAATCTGAAACAGCGCATCGGTGAAGCGCGCTAGCGTATTGACCCGACCGGAGCGCGCCACCAATTGCAAAATCGTTTCGGTGTCGCAAGTCGATTGGAAAATGGCACCGTTTTTCACCAATTCTGCGCGCAGTGACAAAGCATTGGTCAGATTGCCGTTATGGGCAATGGCAAAGCCGCCCGGGGCAAGGTCGGCAAAAAGTGGCTGCACATTACGTAGAATCGTCCCCCCGGTCGTTGAATAGCGCACATGGCCGACGGCCGCCGTGCCGGTTAGTTCATCCAGCACATTGGCTTTGGTGAAATGGTCGGAGACAAGGCCAAGACGACGCTCGGCGTGGAACTGCTTACCGTCAAAAGTAACGATACCGGCTGCTTCTTGTCCACGATGTTGTAGCGCGTGTAACCCAAGCGTGGTCAGGGCGGCAGCGTCGGGATGGCCGAAAATACCGAAGACACCGCATTCTTCGTGCGGACGATCGTCATAGGTCAGATTGCCACTCATTTGACCCCTTCCGAATTTTGAATCAGACGCCGTATCAAATTACGTTGCGATTGTTTATACCCTGTGTCGGACGCGCTGTCTTGCTTTTGATTGGTTTCAATCAGTGTCTCCAATTCGCTGTCAGCGATTTCGCGTAAGGTTTCTTCAGCGATTTCACGCAGTTTGTCCTCGGCGTCCGTTTTTTCCATCAGCTCGTTGATATTGGCCATGCTGAGCGGCAGTCTATCCATCGGCACAATGGTGAGCATGACTTTGGTGGTCGTTTGCAATATCGGGCGCAGCTTGGCGTCGGCTATCCAGTCATGGTGCTTGTCTTCCGGCATCACCAGCACGGCAATAAAATAACCCATTGAAACGATGAATACACCGCGCGCCAGCCCAAACATGACACCAAGACTGCGGTCAAGCGTATCAATGCCGCTGGATTTAACATGTCCGGAGAAGGCATTGACACTCAGTGAGAAAACCACCAGCACAACCAAAAACACAATCAATATGGAACCGGCATTGACCACCCAGTCAAGCTTCACATAAGGGACTAAAAGCGGTTGCAGCATCGGCCCCAGAAATATCGCCGCATAACCAGAGACAACCCAGCCGATAATCGACAGAGCTTCCTTGGTAAAACCACGAATAAGAGACAGTGCCGCAGAAATCAGCAGCACACCGATAATCACGAAATCCAACGCCAAGAGACTCATATTATGTGCCTAGCATGAGTCGGGTCTTTTCAGTCTACCCCGCCCCCAGCACAGTCGGTAAATCGGTCAAATTTTCTATCGGCTGTATGGTTAATTTGTGCTTATCGGAAGCTTTGTCGATTGTCGGTGCCAGGGCTTTGTCAAAGCCGAGTTTTTTGGCTTCCTTCAGGCGCAGTGGCGTCTGGCTGACCGGTCGCACCGCCCCTGACAGGCTTATTTCGCCAAACACGACGGTGCGGTCGGGCAGGGGGATGTCGCTGAGAGAGGAGACAAGGGCTGCCGCTACCGCCAAATCGGCTGCCGGTTCGTTAATGCGCAAGCCACCAGCAACATTCAAAAACACGTCGCGTCCGGCAAAGCGCATCGCGCAGTGCGCTTCGAGAACCGCCAGCACCATGGACAAGCGGTTGGCATCCCAGCCGACGGCGGCGCGACGCGGTGTTGGCAAGGTTGATGGGGCGGCCAGTGCCTGTATTTCCACCAGCACCGGACGCGTCACTTAGATACAGGCAAATACAGCCGCCCCCGATACATTGGCCTTATGGGTTTCCAGAAACAAAGCCGAGGGATTGGTGACTTCGACCAAGCCATTGGCCTGCATTTCAAAGACGCCGATTTCATTGGCCGGGCCAAAGCGATTTTTGACGGCGCGCAAAATGCGAAATTGGTCGCCGCGGTCGCCTTCAAAATAAATCACCGTGTCAACCATATGCTCCAATAGGCGGGGTCCGGCGATTTGGCCGTCTTTGGTCACATGGCCGACCAGCACGAGCGCGACGTTGTTTTTCTTGGCGTAATGGATAAGTTCTTGGCTTGCGACACGCACTTGGCTGACCGTGCCGGGGGCGGCCTCAATGAGAGGTGACCACATGGTCTGAATCGAGTCGATAATCACCAATTTCACATCTTTATGCGCTGCCAGCGTCTTGCATATATTGGCAACATTGGTTTCGGCCGCCAAGTCAACCGGCACGTCTGCCACGCCCAAACGCGTCGCTCGCAGCCGTAATTGCGCCGCGGCTTCCTCACCGGAAATATAAATGGCGCGACTGCCTGCACGCGCCAATCCGGCGGCGACTTGCAACAATAATGTCGATTTGCCGATGCCGGGGTCACCGCCAATCAGTGTCGCTGAACCAGCCACCAGCCCGCCGCCCAGCACGCGGTCAAACTCGCTCATGTTTTGGCTCGCGCCGAGCATCATCCGGTCTGGTTCTTTATCTTTACCGGTCAGCGATGTCAGCGTGACGGGTTGGCCTTTGGCTTTCTTGCTGCCACGCCCGCTCGGCAGCGTGGGGGTGGCGACTTCTTCGCTCAGTGTATTCCAAACCCCGCAGCCGTCGCATTTCCCCGACCATTTGCTCGCCACATAGCCGCAATTATTACAAACGAATTCGCTTATCGTGCGCGCCATCAGGGGGTTCCGGCAGCGCCTTCAGAGCCTTCGTGAATGCGTTGGCCTTCCACCTCAATCGGCCCGTCGGGACGTCCATTGATGAATTGTAAGAGCAGCGGGTCGTCAGCTTCTTTGAGTGCCTTTGCATCGCCCTGCCAGACAATCTCGCCTTTATAAAGCAGGGCGGTTTTATCGGCGATGGCGCGTACGCTGGTCATATCGTGGGTGATGGTCAAGGTCGTTGACCCCAATTCCTGCACGCAATCTCGAATGAGGTGGTTAATCACATCGGTCATAATCGGGTCGAGACCGGTGGTTGGTTCGTCGAAAAAAAGAATGTCCGGCTTGGCGGCAATCGCGCGCGCCAAGCCAACGCGCTTATGCGCCCCACCAGCAAGTTCGGAAGGGCTGACATCCAAAAGCTCAGGCCCCAGCCCGACGCGCGCCAGATTTTCAACGGCAATATCGCGGGCATCGCTGATGGTGACATTGGCGTTCTGCAAAGCGCGAAAGGCGACATTACGCCAGACCGGCAGGCTGTCAAACAACGCCCCATTTTGAAATAGCATTCCGATTTGTGCATCAATATCGGTGCGTTTGCTGCGCGCCAGCCCAATAATTTCTGTGCCGTCAACAATAATTGAGCCGCGTTCCGGCGTCAGCAGGCCGAGAATGGATTTCAGCATCACCGATTTACCGCTGCCTGAGCCGCCAATCACCACAAGCGAGCGACCTTTTTCAATGCTCAAATTGACCCCGCGCAATACTTGTTTCGACCCGAAAGTCTTATGCACATCGGTTAAGGTAATCATTGCGCTCATGCGGAGAACAGCAAGGAGGTCATCAAATAATTGGCGGCGAGAATAAGGATAGACGCCGTCACCACCGCATTGGTGGTGGCGTGACCGACGCCTTGCGCCCCGCCTTTGGAATTATAGCCATGATAGCACCCCATAATGGCGATGATGAAGCCGAACACAGCCGCCTTAATCAAGCCGGAGCTGACATCATCAAACGACAGAAAGTTGATTGTGCGTTGCACATAAATGGCGGCGTTAAAGCCGAAAGATTGCGTGCCGACCACAAAGCCGCCAAAAATACCGATAATATCCGCCACCAGTGCCAAGACTGGCATGCACAGTGTTGCCGCCAGCACGCGTGGCACGACCAGATATTTAAACGGGCTGGTGGAGAGTGTGGTTAAGGCGTCAATCTGTTCGGTCACGCGCATGGTGCCAAGCTCGGCAGCGATGGAGGCACTGACGCGTCCGGCGACCATCAAGCCGCCCAATACGGGTCCGAGTTCGCGCGTGATACCCAAGGCGACAATGCTGGAAACAATAGCCTCGGAATTGAATTGAGTGCCACCATAGTAAATTTGAATGGCCAGCGCACCGCCGGTGAAAAAAGAGGTCAGGGCGACAACTGGCAGTGAATAATAGCCAATGCGCATGATTTGTTGCCCCAGAATACGCCAATAAACCGGTGGTTGCACAAGGGCGATAAAGGTTTGCCCGATAAACAAGGACAGGCGTCCGGCGGCAGCAAAAAAGCTCAGAAAAAACGCTCCAATGGTGGCCAGTATTGACATTTCACGTCCCCGTTAAAATCAGACTATAGGTAAACCCGTCGATAGCGATTGCCAAGTCCGGTCAGCAATTCATACGCCAATGTATCGCCCTGCATGGCCAGTTCGTCAATCGGATTTTGCGGCCCGAAAATTTGCGCCATTGCGCCGCGTGGCGGAAGTTGTGGCAGGGCTGACAAATCAAGTGCCAGCGTGTCCATTGACACGCGCCCGATTATCGGCGCCGGATAAGCATTGACCGTCAGCCGCACCGTGCCGGGCGGGTGTTGGCCAAGCCGACGCGGTAATCCGTCTCCATAACCGGCACTTATAATGGCGATGGGCATGTCGTGCGATGCCGTAAAGTCAGCTCCATAGCCGACGCTGTCACCCGCCGATAAGTGACGAATTTGGATTATCGGTGCTTCCAGTGTGGCGACTGTTTCAAGCGCATCTTCGGGCTTGCCGGTTGAGGTGCCGCCATAAAGGGCAATGCCGGGGCGGGTAAGATTGAAATGATAATCACGCCCCAATGCAATACCACCGGAATTGGCCAGTGAGGCAGGCGCTTTCGGCAATAGGCTGAGTGCCGTGTTGAAGCACTCAAGCTGGGCACGATTTTGCGGGTGGTCACAATTGTCGGCGCAGGCCAGATGGCTGGCAATTAGGATTGGTGACCAGTCCTCAAATAAAGACTTGTTCTGAGTTAAATTAATTATTTCTTCCAGTGACAGGCCGAGTCGATTAAAGCCGGTGTCAATAAACAATGCTGCCGGTGTTGGTTTTGTTTGTTTGCAATGGTGCTGCCATTGCTCAATTTGGTCGGGGTCAATCAGGCAGGGGATGAGATTATCGGCCGTATAATCGTCGACCGCGCCGTTCAGCCC
>CAYQFO010000092.1:0-6106 GCA_964416815.1 uncultured Rhodobiaceae bacterium
ATCGGCGTCGATTGCGCTACGCAATGCTTTTACCTTTGTTGGCTCGGCGATTATGATGGTCTATACAGGGCCGATATTGAGCGGGCTGGCGGCATTGACTTTACCGGCGGTGATTGTGCCGATGATTATTGTCGGGCGATTGGTGCGGCGTTTGGCGCGCGCCAGCCAAGACCGCCTTGCCGATACTGGTGCGCATGCGGCAGAAACCATTCAGGCGATGCAGATTGTGCAGTCCTTCACCCATGAGGCCGAAGACAGGCGTCGCTACGGGCAGGCGGTGGAAAGTTCCTTTGATACGGCAAAGCTCAGAATTTTGGCGCGCGCCGCGATGACGGCGATTGTGATTGTGCTGATTTTTGCCGGTGTTGTCGGTATTCTCTATGTTGGCGCACAGAGTGTTCTGGAGGGGACAATGACCGGCGGCACATTAGGTCAATTTATTCTTTATGCGGTGTTGTGTGCAGCTTCTATCGGTGCGCTGTCCGAGGTTTGGGGCGAGGTGCAATTAGCCGCCGGAGCGACCGAACGTCTGGTGGAAATTTTGAATGTCGAACCGCAAATCAAAGCACCGGAAAAGCCTCGCCCGATGCCCGCGCCACGCGGCGAAATTGCCTTTGAAAATGTGTGCTTTGAATATCCGACCCGCCCCGGTATCTCGGCTTTGAGCGATTTTTCGCTGAGCGTCGCATCGGGGAAAACCGTGGCATTGGTCGGCGCGTCAGGCGCCGGTAAAAGCACCGTGTTTCAACTTCTGGCGCGGTTTTACGACCCCCAAACCGGGCGTATTCTGATTGACGGCGTACCCATAAATCAGGCGTGTCCGCAACAGGTGCGCCGCCGCTTGGCTGTCGTGCCGCAGGAGACGGTGATTTTCGCCAAATCAGTGGCCGACAATATTCGCTTTGGCCGACCCGAGGCAACGCATGAGGGTGTGATTGAAGCCGCGCACGCAGCCCAAGCCGATACGTTTATCCGCGCTCTACCGCAAGGCTATGACACGGTGTTGGGTGAGCGTGGCATCACCTTGTCAGGCGGGCAACGCCAGCGTCTTGCCGTGGCCCGTGCCATTTTACGCGATGCGCCGATACTGCTGCTTGATGAAGCAACCAGCGCACTTGATGCTGAAAGCGAAACATTGGTGCAAAAAGCACTCGGCAATTTAATGGTCGGACGCACGACGCTGGTGATTGCCCATCGCCTTGCCACCGTTTTGCGCGCCGACCGCATTGTGGTGTTGGATGAAGGCCGTGTGGTGGCAACAGGACGCCACGAAGAATTGCTCAATCAGGACGGTATTTATGCGCGACTGGCCGAGCTGCAATTTGGCCGCGAAGCGGCAGAATAAAACAGATAAAACTATGCGATTTGCTTCAGCAGGGCGGCGTGAATGGTCTCGTTGGCGGCGACGATAGAACCCGTTTCAAAAAGCTTGTCGCCGCCTTTTATGTCGGTGACAATACCACCAGCCTCGCGGACAATCACCAGCCCGGCGGCAATATCCCATGCGGCAAGGTCAATTTCAACATAGCCGTCTACCCGTCCGGCAGCGACATAGGCCAAATCAAGTGCAGCAGAGCCAAAAGTTCTAATAGCACCAACATGCTTGGTAAAATTTTCTGGGCGCGTGTCGTGCAAAAACATGCCGCTTGAAACGAGGCTTTGCGACAAATCAATGCGGGCGGCAACGCGTAGGCGACTCTGCCCATGATACTGCTCGTAAAACGCACCATTGCCGCGTTCGGCATAAAACAACTCGTCGGTTATCGGATTGTAAATCACACCTGCCACCAGCGTGCCGTCGCGCTCCAGCGCAATCGAGATGGCAAAATGCGCCATGCCGTGCATGAAATTTGTCGTGCCGTCAAGCGGGTCAACAATCCAGCGATGGCTCTTGTCGCTGCCTTCAATCGCACCACTTTCTTCCATCAAAAATCCATAGCCGGGGCGGGCTTTTTCCAGCTCTTCGTGGATGATTGTCTCGGCTTTCAAATCGGCATTGGTAACAAAATCGCCCGGACCCTTCTTCGAGACCTGCAATTTTTCAATTTCTCCAAAGTCACGCCGCAGTGCCCGTCCGGCCTTATTGGCGGCGGCCATCATCACATTCATGGCCGGCGAATGCGCCATTATTTGGCGCGCTCAATATAAGTTACATCATTCGTATCAATGATAATTTTGTCGCCAGCCCCAATAAAGGGCGGCACCATAATGCGCACACCATTTTCCAATATCGCCGGCTTGTTGGATGACGCCGCCGTTTGGCCTTTTACCACTGGCTCGGTTTCGCTCACCGCCAATGTCACCTGATCGGGGAGGCGCACGCCAATCGGCTTTTCTTCAAAAATTTCAACCATCACCATCATGCCGTCTTGCAAAAAAGCGGTGCGCTCGCCGACAAAATCAGAAGGCAATTCAATCTGCTCGTAATTTTGCGTGTTCATAAAAGTCAGCATGCCGTCAGCCTCATAGAGAAATTGATAGTCATGCTGCTCCAAGCGTACGCGCTCTACCGTTTGCGAAGAGCGAAAGCGTTCATTCAGCTTGCTGCCATTGATGAGATTTTTCAATTCAACTTGCGCAAAAGCACCCCCCTTGCCGGGTTTTACACGTTGCAGTTTCACCGCTATCCATAACGCATCATTGTGCCGGATGACATTGCCGGGACGGATTTCATTGCCGTTGATTTTCATATGCGTGCCTCATCGGAAAAAATAATTGCTGCCCTGATAACACGCCACACAAAACGGCAAAAGCCTGTTTCACTGCGCCGACAGTTTTTTATGTGTGGTGTCAAAGACGGCGTTAAAAGCTTTGACTGCCGCCACCGCACCATCGCCATGGTGCCACACGCCCGAGGAAACGGCGATAAAGTCGGCTCCAGCCATGGCCAATGGTGCAGCATTGTCTGGGGTGATGCCCCCAATCGCCACACAGGGCAGAGTCATCACTTCCTGCCACCATGCCAGAATATCAAGCTCAGCCGCTGCCGCGGCTTGTTTGGTCGGGGTGGGGTAAAATGCGCCAAAGGCGACATAATCGGCACCAGCATCTCCAGCCAACATGGCCAGATTGCGTGAGTTGTGGCAGGTCACGCCGATGATTTTGTCATCGCCCAAAATCGTCCGTGCCTTGTCATAGGCCATGTCTTGTTGCCCGATATGGGTGCCGTCGCAATCAAACGCTTTGGCGAGGTCGGGTCGGTCGTTAATCAGCAAAGCCACTTCATGGGCTTGCGTAACCGGTTTAATCGCGGCAATGGCTTCGCTCATCAGCGCATCATCAACCGCTTCGCCGTTTTCTTTTTTAAGCCGCACTTGCAAACAAGCGACATCACCGGCGACCAGCGTGGCGGCCAGCAGAGCGGCAAAAGCGTGCGGCTCAAATTGTGGTGGCGTAATAAGATAAAGACGCGGACGCAGACGATTCATTTGCGGCGTCAGCGCCTCATTCGCGGCGTCAGCGCCCATTACGTTGGGCTATATGGCGCAGTTTGTGGTCGGCCAACACGCAGGCCATCATCGCCTCACCCACAGGCACGGCACGAATACCGACGCATGGGTCGTGGCGTCCTTTGGTGACAATATCGGTTTCTTGGCCGTCGCGGGTTATGGTTTTGCGCGGTGTTAAAATCGACGAAGTCGGCTTAACGGCAAAGCGCACCACAATATCTTGCCCCGACGATATGCCGCCCAGAATACCGCCAGCATGATTGGAGGTAAAATTCGGTTTGTTTTTGCCCGCCAGCATTTCATCGGCATTGGCCTCGCCCGATAGTCCCGCCGCGGCAAAACCGTCGCCGATTTCGACGCCCTTGACGGCGTTAATGCTCATCATGGCACTGGCGAGTTGGGCATCAAGTTTGCCGTAAACCGGTGCGCCCCAGCCAACCGGCACACCTTCGGCGACCACTTCGATCACCGCGCCGCAAGACGAACCTGCCTTGCGCACGCCATCTAAATAATTTCCCCACTCTTTGGCGGCTTGCTTGTCGGGACACCAGAACGGGTTTTTGTCCACTTCGTCCCAATTCCAATTATCGCGATTTATGCGATGTTCACCCATTTGCACCAGTGCGCCGCGAATGACCACGCCGTCCAGCACTTTGCGCGCCACGCCACCAGCCGCGACACGCGTCGCTGTTTCGCGCGCCGATTGTCGCCCGCCACCGCGATAATCGCGTATGCCATATTTTTCCATATAGGTGAAATCGGCATGGCCGGGACGGTATTTATCTTTAATCTCGCTATAATCTTTCGGACGGGCATCGGTATTTTCAATCACCAGCTGAATCGGTGTGCCAGTCGTCACTTGCGCCCCACTGTCCGGGTCTTCAAACACGCCGGAGAGAATTTTCACCTTGTCCGCTTCTTGCCTTTGCGTGGTGAAACGGCTTTGCCCCGGACGACGCTTGTCCAGCCAATGCTGGATGTCATTTTCCACCAATGGCAGGCGCGCGGGGGCGCCGTCTATCACGCAACCAATGGCGGCGCCATGGCTCTCGCCCCAGCTCGTGACACGGAAAAGATGGCCGAAGCTGTTATGCGACATGTCGGTTATTCTTCATCGGGTAACGACATGCCGATAGCATTGTAACCGGCATCAACATGGTGGTTTTCGCCAGTCACACCGGCACTTAAATCGGACAGGAGGTAAAGTGCCGCGCCGCCAACATCCTCAATCGTCACATTTTTACGCAATGGGGCGTTTTCTTCATTCCATTTCAACATCATGCGCAAGCCTGCCACACCGGCGGCGGCCAGTGTTTTAATCGGCCCGGCGGAAATCGAATTGACGCGAATTTTTTTCGGCCCCAAATCAGCCGCGAGATAACGCACACTGGCCTCCAGCGCCGCCTTGGCCACGCCCATCACATTGTAATGCGGTATCACTTTTTCGGCCCCATAATATGACAGGGTCAGCAGTGACCCGCCATGCGGCATGAGTTTCTCAGCCCGATTGCAAACCGCCGTGAAGCTGTAGCAGGAAATGCTCAGACTCATCTCAAAATTACCCTGCGAGGTATCAACATAGCGACCAGTCAACTCGTCCTTATCGGCTAAAGCAATCGCATGCACCACAAAATCCAACTCACCCCAGTCGGCCTTTAATTTCTCGAAAACCGCGTTAAGGCTAGCCTCATCGGTGACATCGCAAGCCAGCACCCGTTTCGAGCCGACGCTTTCAGCCAGTGGCATAACACGACGCTCAAGTGCTTCGCCCTGATAGGTGAAGGCCAGTTCGGCACCCGCATCGGCGCAGGCTTTCGCAATACCCCAAGCAATCGAGCGTTGATTGGCAACGCCCATAATTAGCCCACGTTTTCCTTGCATCAAATTATTGCCCATCATTCACGTCCTCTCATTTGCTTTCCTGCTCTGTATAGACTGCCGCGTCCGCTTTGCCTAGTTCTGCGGTTTTTGCGATTTTTGTGATTGTATAAAAATTTGCGCTGTCCTAAACCCGCCTTCGGCTGATTTTTGCATCCAGAATAAGCCACGCGCAGGGTCGGCTTTTATGCCTTCACCGCGCAAATACATCATGGCAAGATTATATTGCGCTGGAGCAAAGCGATATTCGGCGGCCTGTTGATAATATTTTCGCGCCCGCGTGAAATCGCGTTCAACCCCCAAACCATTGCGGAAAATATGCCCGAGATTACGCATGGCCGCAAAGTTATAATGAACCGCCAATTTTTCCCAAATTTGTCGCGCCGTTATATAGTCACCAGCATCATAGGCGGCGGTGGCGCGGGCAAATTTAACCTTCATATCAGCACCCGTAGGTGGGATGGCACACGCCCAAAGCGCAAAAGTCAAAACAATCAAAATAATATAATTAGGCTTGGGCATACGCTATATATATTATTATCAGTAGGCATAAGATATAAAAACATAATGAGCGATATTTTTTCACCCCCCCCCAGCAATCCGATAACCTTGTTTGATGATTGGTTGGCTGAAGCCGAGGCGCAGGAGGTAAACGACCCCAATGCGATGGCGCTGGCCACAGCCGACGCTGATGGCTTGCCCAATGTGCGCATGGTGTTGCTCAAAGGGCATGATGCACACGGGTTTACTTTTTACACCAATTTGAGCAGCCAAAAGGG
>CAYQFO010000093.1:0-323 GCA_964416815.1 uncultured Rhodobiaceae bacterium
GGCTTCTACCATTTCGATGGCCGCGGCGGCGGGGGCATAAAAAGCCGAACCAGTTTTCAAGAGGGCGACAATCTCGGCACCGCCATCGCGTGTGCGCTGAACAATCGCGTCAATACGTTTTTGTGTTGTCCATTTCATTTTCACCAAATCCGGCAGAGGAATGCCGGCGACGGTGGAATAGCGTATGGATGGCACCATTGTGTCACCATGCCCGCCCAGCACGAACGCCGTGACATCCTTCACCGAGACCTTAAACTCTTCGGCCAAAAAGGCGCGAAAGCGTGCCGAGTCCAGCACACCGGCCATACCGACCACTTTGTTTT
>CAYQFO010000093.1:333-6046 GCA_964416815.1 uncultured Rhodobiaceae bacterium
ATAAAAACGATTTAGACTATATATTAAATAATTAATTGATTATATTTTTTAATACCTTGGCCGACTTGCTTCATCACTTTCAAATTTATTCCCAACAAATCATCGCGGCTCATGCCGGGCTTACGCGGCACACCGGCGGTGACAATCACCACATCGGCACCTTTAATGGCGGCATAGGATTTACTGCCTTTCACACCGGCATCAAAATGGCTGACTGGCGAGCTTTGCAAAATATCCAGTGCTTTGCCTTGTGGAATGCCGTCAACAATATCGAAAATGACGACATCGCCCAATTCTTTCAAACCGGCCAGATGCGCCAGCGTGCCACCGATTTGGCCACCCCCGATAAGAGCAATTTTATGATGCGCCATGCGTCCTGCCTCCACTGATTTAAGTTTCGCTTTTCACCTATCGCGTTTAGGCATCAGAGACAAGGGGCAGATTTAAGCTTAATCACCGATTGCATGAGCCTCTTTGCCGCTATGGGCAAGCATCAGATAATCAGCGGCTTGCATTTCGATAAGGCGCGAGGCGGTGCGCTCAAATTCAACCGCATGCTCACCCTTGGGGTAGAGCTCATCGGGGGGAGCGTCGGCACTGGCCACCAGCTTGACCTTATGCTCGTAAAGCGCATCAATCAGCGTGATGAAGCGCAAAGCAACATCGCGGCGGGTCGGCGTAAGACGCGGAATGGCATCAATCAATAGAGTGTGAAATTGCGCCGCCAGCATGAGATAATCTGCCGCACCACGCGCCGCGGCACACAAATCGTCAAAGCTCAAACGCCCGACACCACCGGCGGCTTGCGGCACGGTCAAATGACGCCCTTTCAAATCCAGCACAAGCGGGGATATTGCAACCCCCTGCGTCAGAGCTTGAAAGCGTTCATCCATGGCAGCGTGAGCCTCTGACCCAAGCGGCGTAAACCAAACCGGACGCGCCTGCAAGCGCGCCAGCCGGTAATCGCTCGCCGCCAGCAATTCCAGACAGTCCAGACGCTGTTTCAGCAATTCAATAAACGGCACAAAGCGATGCCGGTTCAGACCGCCCTTGTAGAGTTCATCGGGGGGGCGGTTGGAGGTGGCCACAACCACAATTCCGGCATCCAGCAAAAGCGTAAACAGTCGTCCCAAAATTGAGGCGTCGGCAATATCATTGACCTGAAATTCGTCAAAACACAAAAGCGTGGTCTCAGTGGCGATTTGTCGCGCCAATTCGGGCATCGGGTCACCGCTCTTTTTGTCGGATTGGCGTATTTTATGAATGCGCGCGTGGGTTTCCTGCATAAAGGCGTGAAAATGCACACGGCGTTTGCGCTTGACCGGCGCAGTGGCAAAAAACATATCCATCAACATGGATTTTCCGCGCCCGACCCCGCCATAAAGATAAATCCCCCGCGGCGGCTCTGTCCCTCTTCCCAATAAACGCCCCAATAAGCGGGCTAAAATCGCCCTCGTGCCATGCGCACCATAATGTGGGTGATAGATAGCCAGATCCGCGACCAGCCAGTCAAACCGCCCGGCCATAGCGGCCTGCGCAACATCCGGTTTGAGGCTAAGCTCGGCAACCAATTCCTGATAACGCGCCGATACCGAACCGGGTACGGCCGGGTTATCTTGAGGCATAATCGCTTTCACATACCTCTTCAAGGTCGGCAAAGTGCCAACCCGCGAAACATTCTTTTTCGCTCCGCACCCTCAGGACATGCCTCTATCGAAGGCAAGCCCACCCCCGAAAGCCCGCTCGTATAATATCTGAAGAAGGCTTTTGTGTTATGAGGGTTATAAGTTAGAATATAGGGTATGACAAACCATCCCCCCTGTTTTTCGAACTTCGTTACAGTCGCCGCCCAGTGGACAGATTGCTTGCGATAGCCATCAAAACGCAAAACGGAAACATACAGCAGGCAGGCAGTGACAACAAACACCACGGCCATACCTGCCCGCGACAGGGGATGTTTTTTGTCGTCAGGGGCGAGCAAGAAAACAAGAAAAAACAAAGGTAGCCACCAAGTCTGTGGCGTAAGACGGGTATAAAAGCCCGCCGGTGCCGAGAGAACCGACCCCATAACCCCGGCCAACACCAACCACGCGCCGCTGTGGCGAACAAAAAACACCAAGGTCAGACACAAAAGCAAAGAACCACTAAATAAAGAGCCGTATCCCAACATAGCAGAATAGGGACTCGAAGAGGAAAAAGGCGGCAAGGGGTTACCAACCTGAGGCCATTTCGCGTCTCTTGTAGAAAACAGGCTTATCCACCATTTCGAGTAAGACGATTTTTTGTAGAATGTCGGGTCAAAACGATGGTCTATGACGCCGCTTATATTTCCTTGTGCATCGAACTTTATCGCTGGGTAAAAGGGGTTCTTTCCTTGCGCAACATTGGTGGCGTAAGGAAAGAATCCGAAAAGAACAACCGCCACAATCGCCGACGCACAGCCCAAGCCCGCAAGACGCACAATGCGCTTTCGCTGAACTCTTCTTCGCAAGCCATAAGCGAGCGTCACCAGCCCCAAAATGCCGCCAAAGACAAGCCCCGTCGCCTTGATGTTGATGAGAAGCACAAGTGTTACGGCGACCAAAGCCGCCATTCTTCGTCTCGCCTTGCGGCTTGCCATCTTGTCATCCACGAGAAAGGCAAGCATCAGCATGAAAGCACTCAACAGCGTCGAGGCCAGCAGCCCATCTGTATAGTGGCCGAAGAAACACAACGAGGTGATGGGGTTCATGGCCAGCAAAAAAGCCAACAAATTACGCCAAATGCTGTTGAGACCGAGTAACCCAAAAAAATGTCGGGCGCACAGAAAGGCTGCAAAGGCGGCCACAAACGTTAGGGCGAAACTCGCCTCAAAGCTCTGCGTCCAAAAAATCAGCGACGTGGACACAAGCCAGTGAGCCGCAGGATAGGTATAGCTCACCCAAGTGTCAGGGTGCCAGTAGGGATTGACACCATCAAGCAATGCCAAAATAGCTATCGCGTGATAGGTGCGCGAATCGTATTTTGTATCAAGCGTATAGCTTGCCAGAAGTGCCGCCAGCACTGCAAAGATTGTCAAGAAAAGCAGTAACGTTACAGCCAATCTCTGCCATTTTTCCTCGCGATGCAATCCCACCACCGCTGTCGCCCACAACACCAACCCGGTCGGCAAGACCCAAAGACCCATGCCAATATCTGTCAACAAGCTCAAGGCCGCCGTCATGTATAAAATAGGCACAAACAGAACGCTCGTCGAAAGCAATAGTGCGCTCGAAGGGAGGTATCCGCGCCTTTTGCTTACCTGCGAAAAAAAGAATTCCCAGCTTGCGGCTATCTTGCTTTTATCTTGTGACATAATCGCTTTCACATACCTCTTCAAGGTCGGCAAAGTGCCAACCCGCGAAACATTCTTTTTCGCTCCGCACCCTCAGGACATGCCTCTATCGAAGGCAAGCCCACCCCCGAAAGCCCGCTCGTATAATATCTGAAGAAGGCTTTTGTGTTATGAGGGTTATAAGTTAGAATATAGGGTATGACAAACCATCCCCCCTGTTTTTCGAACTTCGTTACAGTCGCCGCCCAGTGGACAGATTGCTTGCGATAGCCATCAAAACGCAAAACGGAAACATACAGCAGGCAGGCAGTGACAACAAACACCACGGCCATACCTGCCCGCGACAGGGGATGTTTTTTGTCGTCAGGGGCGAGCAAGAAAACAAGAAAAAACAAAGGTAGCCACCAAGTCTGTGGCGTAAGACGGGTATAAAAGCCCGCCGGTGCCGAGAGAACCGACCCCATAACCCCGGCCAACACCAACCACGCGCCGCTGTGGCGAACAAAAAACACCAAGGTCAGACACAAAAGCAAAGAACCACTAAATAAAGAGCCGTATCCCAACATAGCAGAATAGGGACTCGAAGAGGAAAAAGGCGGCAAGGGGTTACCAACCTGAGGCCATTTCGCGTCTCTTGTAGAAAACAGGCTTATCCACCATTTCGAGTAAGACGATTTTTTGTAGAATGTCGGGTCAAAACGATGGTCTATGACGCCGCTTATATTTCCTTGTGCATCGAACTTTATCGCTGGGTAAAAGGGGTTCTTTCCTTGCGCAACATTGGTGGCGTAAGGAAAGAATCCGAAAAGAACAACCGCCACAATCGCCGACGCACAGCCCAAGCCCGCAAGACGCACAATGCGCTTTCGCTGAACTCTTCTTCGCAAGCCATAAGCGAGCGTCACCAGCCCCAAAATGCCGCCAAAGACAAGCCCCGTCGCCTTGATGTTGATGAGAAGCACAAGTGTTACGGCGACCAAAGCCGCCATTCTTCGTCTCGCCTTGCGGCTTGCCATCTTGTCATCCACGAGAAAGGCAAGCATCAGCATGAAAGCACTCAACAGCGTCGAGGCCAGCAGCCCATCTGTATAGTGGCCGAAGAAACACAACGAGGTGATGGGGTTCATGGCCAGCAAAAAAGCCAACAAATTACGCCAAATGCTGTTGAGACCGAGTAACCCAAAAAAATGTCGGGCGCACAGAAAGGCTGCAAAGGCGGCCACAAACGTTAGGGCGAAACTCGCCTCAAAGCTCTGCGTCCAAAAAATCAGCGACGTGGACACAAGCCAGTGAGCCGCAGGATAGGTATAGCTCACCCAAGTGTCAGGGTGCCAGTAGGGATTGACACCATCAAGCAATGCCAAAATAGCTATCGCGTGATAGGTGCGCGAATCGTATTTTGTATCAAGCGTATAGCTTGCCAGAAGTGCCGCCAGCACTGCAAAGATTGTCAAGAAAAGCAGTAACGTTACAGCCAATCTCTGCCATTTTTCCTCGCGATGCAATCCCACCACCGCTGTCGCCCACAACACCAACCCGGTCGGCAAGACCCAAAGACCCATGCCAATATCTGTCAACAAGCTCAAGGCCGCCGTCATGTATAAAATAGGCACAAACAGAACGCTCGTCGAAAGCAATAGTGCGCTCGAAGGGAGGTATCCGCGCCTTTTGCTTACCTGCGAAAAAAAGAATTCCCAGCTTGCGGCTATCTTGCTTTTATCTTGTGACATAATCGCTTTCATATTTTGATAATGCGCCGATATGGTGGCGGCCGGGTTTTGCATCTTATCATTTCCTGTCATCGGTGAGCTAAAGCCCGAGCGTTGCTTTGGCAAGGATGTTGCGTTGCACTTCGTTCGAGCCACCATAAATGGACGCGGCGCGATTGTTCAAATAATCCGCCTGCAATGTGGCGGCTTGCGGTGCGCCAATCATTCCCAGCCCCATCGGGTAAAGGCGTGGGGCGTGGGTTCGGGCGCATTCACCAGCGCGGCGCAAATCGGCGTCCAGATGGCTGTCGAGAAAATCGCACACTTCCTCACGAAATTGCTGGCCGTCAGCCGATAGACTCATATCCATGACAGGTTCCTCTTTTCAACCGAATGTTAGGTGCGTCGCTTGCCGAGGTCAATTTTTATGGAGCAAGGCAAGCGGCCAAGCCCGACAAAACATGGGAGCATAGGGGAACTTCACAGTCGTTCTTACCCTTTTGCCTTCAAGGTTTTTTCACACGCCAATCTCTTATCGTAGAGCTTATCATGTTCAGGTTTGGAGCCATCCCAATTATTTCTTACTCTACGCACCACGCCATCCTCACATTCAATTGTAAGCACAATTGCTTTTTTGCCGTCGCTCCGCCGTTCTTCTTCTACATCTTTCAAAATACCTTCAACCCCTATC
>CAYQFO010000094.1:0-3336 GCA_964416815.1 uncultured Rhodobiaceae bacterium
GTGGCCGAGGTCATTGAAGCCTCGCAGAATCAAATCGTGCTGCTTGATTTATGGGCTCCGTGGTGCGAGCCGTGTAAACAATTGACGCCGATATTGGAAAAATTAGCGCGCGAATCGGGGGGTGCGGTGAAGCTGGTAAAAATGGATATTGATGAGCATCCGGACGTGGCGCAACAATTAAAAGTGCGCTCAATTCCGGCCGTGTTTGCTTTTAAGGGCGGCCAACCGGTTGATGCCTTTGCCGGTGCCTTGCCGGAAAGTGAAATCAAAAAATTTCTTGATAAGCATGTCGAGGGTGGGCTTGGGCCATCTATGCGTGAACAAACATTGCAGGCCGCCGAGGCCGCCCGTGCTGCCGGAGACCATGATATGGCGGCACAAGCCTATGGTCAAATTTTGCAAAATGAGCCAACGGATATTGCCGCATTGGCCGGTTTGGCGCAGTGCGAACTTGCTCTTGGTCGGTTGGAGATTGCCAAACAAGTGCTGGGCACGGCACCTGCACATGCCCATGATGCTGCTTTGGATGCCGCCCGTGCCGCCGTGGCATTGGCAGAAAAAACATTGACCGCATCGGGTGATACAGCAGCGTTTCTGGCGCGTCTTGAGGCCCAGCCGAGTGACCATCAGGCGCGCTTTGATTTGGCCATGGCCTATCACCTTGCCGGTCAACGTGCCGAAGCGCTTGATGCCTTGCTTGATATTGTTGCGCGTCAAAGTGATTGGAATGGGGAAGCCGCGCGCAAACAATTGGTGGAGTTATTTGCCGCCTATGGCTCACAAGACAAAGACGTGGCCGCCGCGCGCCGCCGCCTGTCATCTATTTTGTTCAGCTAGGAGATATATGTGAAGCCTTTGAGCCTTGATGACTTGCCGGAAACCCTGCCGGTTTTCCCTCTGGAGGGGGGGCTGCTCTTGCCGCGCGGTCAATTGCCGCTGAATATATTCGAGCCGCATTATTTGCAATTAACCGAAGATGTGCTTGGTCGCGGTCGGTATATGGGCATTATCCAACCATCTTTCGGTGACGATAAGGGTGTGCAAAAAATCGGCTGTTTGGGTCGTATTAGCTCATTTAATGAAGCCGATGACGAGCGGTTTTTAATCAACCTGACCGGCATTGCCCGATTTCATGTGGTTGAAGAGCTGGATGTGACGACCCCGTATTTGCAGGTGCGCAGTGATTATCGTGGTTTTAGCGATGATTTAATTGCCGATGTCGGCGCCATAGATGTTAATCGCGAGGGGTTGCTTGATGTTTTGCGCCGCTATTTGGACCGCAATGGTATGCGTGCCGATTGGGAGGCGATTGAACAATCGGGCAATGAGGCGTTGGTCAATACTTTGTCGATGATTAGCCCCTATGGGCCGCAGGAAAAACAGGCCTTGCTGGAGGCTGACTCGCTGGCGCAACGCACTGAGATTTTGATTGCACTGACCGAAATGGTGCTGGCGGATATGGTTAGTGCTGGCGGTAGCAGTAATGACAATGCTCTACAATAAGGACGTTACAATAGGAGATAGGGATGGGTAAAAAAACGGCAAGCACGGCACCCCAACTTGATGTTGCCCTGCTTGACATGCTGGTGTGTCCGGTCACGCGCGGCCCCCTGACCTATGATGCCGCAGCGCAGGAATTGGTCTCGAAAGAGGCCAAGCTGGCCTTTCCGGTGCGCGACGGCATCCCGATTATGCTGCCAGAAGAGGCCCGCAAGCTGGATGATTAACCGCTAATAAATGGGCGCCGTGAAATCAGCATGGCGCATCAGACGCGGGACCGGTGTCAACGCGGTGTCGGCATAATTGCGCGACAAGGCGGCGAGCCTCTCATCATGACGGGCCATGGCACTGGTCAGATGCAGGCCAAAATCGCCGAGCCGCGGGGCGTCGGAAAACAACTGCGCCAGCCCATGCGTAACACCAGCCATCAGGCTGGTGGCGGCACGGCGGCTTGTTTGGTAATTTTGCAAAACTGGTAGCGTGCCAATATCCAATCCCAGCATTCGGGCATCAAACAGACAATCGGCCAGCGCGGCTGCATCGTGCAGGGTGAGGTTAAAGCCCTGTCCGGCCAGAGGATGGATGATATGCGCCGCCTCGCCAAGCAAAGCCAGACGCGGTGCGACATACGCGCTACTGAGATGGAGGCGCAGAGGCTGGGTGGCGCGCGCCGTTATCGGTTTCAACTGACCAATATCGCTCCCGGCATCGTGGAAATATGTGTTGCAGACGGCGTTAAGCTGTTGCGTAAAAACCGCTTCATCAACCCGCGCTAAGGCGGTAGCGCGTGCCTTCGGCAGCGACCACACCAGTGCCATATTGTAAGCGTCAGCCAGAGGCAGCAAGGCCAATATCCCGTGTGGCGCGTCCGGCAGAAAAACCTGCCGGGCGATTTGCTCGTGCGCACGGGTGCTGGTGAGGCCGCAAACCAGTGCCGAAGCGGCATAATTATACTCCATGGCATACACACCAGCGGCACTGCGCCATGGCCGCACAGTGCTGTCGGCATCAACCAGCAAAGCCGCGTGCGTCACCGCGTCGGCGGCCAGTGAAAGCGTTTTTGTCTCAGCCTGCCAGTCGGTAAAAGGAGCTGGGCTGACGCCGATATTTGCATTTTCTGTCAGCTCCGCCGCAATCGCGCGGGTCAATGCGGAAAGGCTGACAATATGCGCCAAAACGTGCGGGGTCGCCGCGTCATTCGGCGCGGCAAAAGCCAGCCCGCCGCTTCTCGGCGAACCGCTCACTTGCATGTCCATGACCGGGGTCGCGGGTAAATCCAGACGCGCCCAGACGCCAAGCCGCTCAAGCAGCACTTTGGCGGACGCGCTGAGTGCCAACACACGCTGCCAATCATTGTGCCGATTATTTTGCGGTGGCGGCGGACGGCGCACGCTTTCCAACATGATTTGAAATCCGGCAGCGGATAAAGCCAAAGCCGTTACGGCAGCACCATTACCGGTGCCAGCAATGTAAATATCAGCGGGCGGCACTTTCGTCATGGGACACACTATCCGGCACAAGCGATGTCCCGTCCAGCCCCAAAACAGCCGCTTTTTATGAAGCGGCTAATTTTTGGTCAGCGCAAAGGCGACTGCTTAAGTTTTGTGCAACGATGCGAGGTTTACACAATACCATCAAAAAAGGGTAGAAATTCAGCCATTCTCGTCTATGTTAAATTGGCATGATACTTGCTTCAAATGGGTGAGTTTTAACGGGGGTTGTTATGGATTCACATATCGTCGGCGGAGACGTCTTTTTTATTCTTATGGGTGCTATTTTGGTGTTTGCCATGCACGCCGGATTTGCTTTTTTGGAAGTCGGCACGGTGCGCAAGAA
>CAYQFO010000094.1:3346-6026 GCA_964416815.1 uncultured Rhodobiaceae bacterium
AAAACCAAGTGAACGCCATGGTCAAAATTTTGTCGGATTTCGGCATGTCCACATTGGCCTATTTCTTTATCGGTTACGGCGTCGCCTATAGTATTGATTTCTTTTCGTCAGCAGCGATGATTAGCGGCGGCGAAGGCGGTCAGACTTACGGGCCACAAGGTCTGGCACTGATAAAATTCTTTTTTCTATTGACATTTGCCGCCGCCATTCCGGCCATTATTTCCGGCGGCATCGCCGAGCGGGTAAAATTCTACCCGCAATTAATTGCTTCAGGGCTGATTGTCGCGTTTATTTATCCGGTTTTTGAAGGCATGATTTGGAACGGCAATTTCGGTTTACAAGCTTGGCTGGAAGCAAGCTTTGGCGCACCGTTCCATGATTTTGCTGGCTCTGTGGTGGTGCATGGGGTTGGCGGCTGGTTGGCCTTGGCGGCAGTTTATTTGTTGGGGGCGCGGCTTGGTCGTTATGGCGAACGCGGCTCGGCTTTCCCGCCATCATCGATTCCGTGGTTGGCACTTGGTAGTTGGCTGCTGTGCATTGGGTGGTTCGGCTTTAATGTGGTCAGTGCGCAATCGCTGGAAGGGGTTTCTGGTCTGGTCGCCGTTAACTCGCTTATGGCGATGGTCGGTGGTTTGTTGGCGGCATTGTTTGTCGGCAGAGCCGACCCGGGCTTTGTCCATAATGGTGCGCTGGCAGGCTTGGTTGCCGTATGCGCGGGGTCTGATGTTTTTCATCCTGCTGGTGCGTTGGCTGTCGGTGCTGGTGCTGGTTTTCTGTTTGTCTACGGGTTTATCTGGTGTCAAGAAAAACTGCATATTGACGATGTCTTGGGCGTTTGGCCTCTGCATGGTCTGTGTGGTGCTTGGGGCGGGCTGGCCTGTGGCATTTTCGGTCAAACGGCTTTTGGTGGGCTGGGCGGCGTTGGGTTTATGACCCAGCTGGTCGGCACGATACTCGGTTGCGGCTTTGCCGTGCTTGCTGGTCTGGTGGTTTATGGCGGGCTGAAAGTGACTGTCGGCCTCCGCTTGTCTGCAGAGGATGAGCGCATGGGAGCCGATTTGGCAATCCACAAAATTGCGGCCAATCCGGACCGCACCATGATAGGGTAGTCCGGCGAACGGTTTTGACCAATGGGGGCGTCCGCGCTAGTCTGAATTCGACTGATTCGCGTCCCCGTGGCCTCAATATGAGCGACGGGCTTCAAGTGCCTTACGGGCCGAAGGAGACCGCATGCGCGCCCTATCGGGCTTTCAAACTGGCGCACCCTTTGTGCGCTTACGAGACTTGCTTGACGGCATAAATCCACCTGTGCCGCCGGTTTCACTGGCCTTGGGCGAGCCGGGCTTTGCCGTGCCGCAATTTGTGCTTAATGCGCTGGCCGATGATACGGCCGATTACGGGCGTTATCCGCCGATAGAAGGTATTCCCGAATGGTATGAAGCGGTGCGGGGCTGGCTGACGCGCCGGTTCCGGTTTGATGTTGCGCTATTGTCTGAGCCACCGCAGATTTTACCGCTCAACGGCACCCGCGAGGGATTGTTTTTGGCGGCGCAATTGGCTCCCGAAAAAGAAAACGGCCTGATGGCGATGCCGAATCCGTTTTATCAGACCTATGCGATGGCGGCGCAGGTGGCGGGGGCGGAGCCGATTTTTTTACCGGCCGATGCGGCAACCGGGTTTTTGCCTGATTTGTCGGTGGTCACGCCCGATATATTGATGCGCTTGCGGGTGCTTTATTTATGTTCTCCAGCCAACCCACAAGGCGCGGTGGCGGATACGGCTTATCTCGCCAAAGCTTTGGCATTGGCAGACGAATATAATTTTATTTTGCTGGTTGATGAATGTTATACAGAAATTTATGACCGTGACCCACCGCCTTCTATGCTGCAAATTATGGCCACGCAGGGCGCAGACAATGCGCCGGTCATGGTGTTCCATTCATTGTCCAAACGCTCCAATTTGCCGGGCTTGCGTAGCGGTTTTTGTGCTGGTGGGCGCACGCTTATGCAGCGGTTTTTACAATTACGGCAAATGGTGGCTCCGCAATCGCCCTTGGCGGTGCAACGTGCGGCCGCTTTGGCGTGGAGCGATGACGCACATGTTGAGGCCAATCGCGTTGCCTATCGCGCCAATTTTGATGCGGCGGATGATGCGCTGACAGGTCAATTTAATTATTTCCGTCCTGAAGCCGGTTTTTTCCTATGGTTGAATGTTGGTGATGGCGAAGCGGCAGCGCGACATTTGTGGCGCAAGGTTGGTTTGCGCGTGCTGCCCGGGGCCTATCTCACCATGCCGGATAGTGATGGGCATAATATCGCCGCAGCTTATATTCGTGTGGCACTGGTGGCGCGGGCAGAACAAGTCAGGGCGGCCTTGGGGGATTTGGTTGAAACGCTGGCAAGTTGGGAGGGTGCACAATGACGATACGCCGTCGTCCATCTGCGGGGGGGGCTGGCCGTGGTGGCCGCTTTGGTCGGTTTTTGGCGGCGCGGCTTGACAATGTTTTTGCGTTGGGGCTGATTTTTGTCTGCTTCTGGACGGCACTGGCACTGATTTCTTATCAGCCGCACGATGCCAGCCTCAATACCAGCACTGAGACGGTGACTGGCAATTGGCTCGGTGTCGCCGGGGCCATAACAGCCGACCTCATTCGGCAATTACTGGGTCATGCTGGTTGGTT
>CAYQFO010000095.1:0-5917 GCA_964416815.1 uncultured Rhodobiaceae bacterium
CGGATACAGAAACTTCTTCCGGCACAAACGCCGCCACCGGTGCAGGAAATCCGGCCAACAATTCCAATTCAATGCCGTAGCGAGGGCGCATTGGTGGCGGCAACGCGGCTCCGGTCAACAGCAAAACAGCCGGCCGAGATTGATTTTCCAACGTGTAGGTGTTCGGATTGACAATCTTGCTGGAGGTCCCCAGTAATTTGATATGAGACACTTCGATAACCGGCCAAACCGGCAATTCAAGCGTCTCATGCGGCCACTTATTGAGCAATAAATGCCAGCGTTGAGACAACATACGCACCCCGGTCTCCGCCTCAATAAAGAGGCGGGCCGAGGCAATCAGACTGGTCAGCAACATATTATTGTCGGTTTCAAGGTGCAAGTGGTCACGCAATTCTACTGGTGTGACCGGCTCAGCGCTTGGCCCTGAACTGAGAACACTAATCATTAGGCGGCCACTTTCAGCGCACGATAAGCATGTTTGTCGATGACATCACTGCCGACACGACGGCTCATCAAAAACTGCACATAAGGCTGATTGGTATAAGGGTCGCGCAACAGACCGGTGCTTGGCTTTTCGATAATCAAAAAGGCACTTTTGAAATCACCAAAAGCAATCGGCAACGCATTGGCGGCAACATTGGGCATATAGCTGTCTTCATGGACAGGATAGCCCATCAAGGTTGGCTGCATGCCTTGGCCTTGTGCCGGCATCCAGATATAGCGATCGTCGCCGTCTTTCATTTTACGCACATCACCCTGCACGCCGCCATTCATCAAAAAGCCAGCATTTTGCCGATAGCGTGTGCCGAGATTGAAAGCGAGATCAATCAGCTTGTCATAGAGCGTCGCCGCATCCAGTGTTCTAGCGGCACCGCTATGGACGATACCCACCTTACCTGCTTGCGGCGTTGCGGCGGTAGAGCTTGTCTGGTTCAACAAGCCTTTCGGACGCGCCGTGCCATTGCCATTGATAAACTCTTGACTCTCAAGGTCTGCAAAAGCTTGCAACATAGAGTCAATCAGCCATGCTTCAACATCGATATTGGTGTCTTGCAAGAAATGACCGGTCGCCGCCTGCAAAGCATAAACTTCAAACAATTTAATGCTTTGCTCGGTAAAGCTGGGCGTTGTGCCGCTTGTTTTGGCGGCCTTTTCGGTTGTCCAAGAGGCCGATACATTACCGGCATTGCTGACATAGGTGAAATCATTGCCGACGGCTAATTGCTGCACTGTTGCGATTTGGCGCATAACAGAACGTTTTGCGAGGCGACGATTCAATTCCGTCACCACCAAATCAGGCACCAGCAATCCACCTTCAGTGTCGGTCAATGACAAAGCCTTGCTTTCGTGCAAAGCCGTCATATCCACTTCACCAGTGCGCAAGAAACGGACGAAAGCCGCCCGTTGCTCTATATTATCTTCCGGCTGGGACTCGGTGCCATCCAATGTTGGTCGCTGCACGATTTTTCCAAGTCGTGTCATTTCGTCATTCAGACGCGTGAGCTTGTCTTCCAGCAGCACATCGGCGGCGGCATTTTTTTCGATTTCCTCAAGGCGGGCATCATTGCTTTCCTTGAAGCTTTCAAAGGCGCGCATCAATTCGTCGAGTGCGCCCTTTGTTTCACTGGCACTGTCGGCCGGTTCAAATGAAGTTGTCTCAATTTGCATTTTATATCCTTTCATCAACCCGCCAGCCGACGCATATGCGCACCGGCATGACGTAATTGTGTAATGCTTGGAGAAGAAACAGCCGGTGCTTGTAGACGCGCACCGGGCTGCATGGGGAACGTAACCAACGAAATTTCAACCAGCTGAATTTCAATGAGACGCCGCTTTATGCGTCCCTTACCTGCTTGTGCGCGCACGGCTCGAAAGCCGATGGACAGACCGTCCAGCACACCGTCTTTGACCAGTGCGAAAGCCTCATCGGCCAGTTGCACATGTTCGGTCAAATGACCTTCAACCCACAAACCACGCTCGGTTTCGCGCACTATCTGCCAGCGACCAATGGGACGTGTGGCGTCGTGCTGATAGAGTATTTTAATGTCGTGGGGGGATTGCATTGCCAGTGTCTTCGTGAAAGCCCCCGGCTGAATAATGTCGCCGCCCAAATCGGCAACCCCGAACAAACCGGCATATCCGGCAATTCGACGCGTCATTCCAATTCTCCTTCGTCTATGTCGGATTCGGGCGAGATGTCGGCATAGCCGACGGCACGGCGTTTTTCGGCGCGGGTTAAAAAACTTGCTTGCCCAACGCGCCGCCAGAGACGTTCGCGTTCATCGGCAAGTGCCGGAATCGTATCCAAACCGGCAACCAAGCGTTCGTCTTCATTATCAAGCAAAAAGGTCGACAGGCTTGCCGCCACCCGCATGGCCAAGGGCAATACGCTCTGCCGCCAAAGCGCACGATTGGCCTCGGCATAATTGGCGTATGTGTTGTCACCGGGAAGACCCAACAACATGGGCGGCACACCGAAAGCCAGTGCGATTTCACGCGCCGCCGCATGGCGCGCATTGATAAAATCCATATCTTGTGGGGTTAGGCTGATGGCACTCCAGTCCAACCCGCCTTCCAAAAGAAGCGGGCGACCCGCATTGCGGCTGCCTTGAAAATTCTTTTCCAATTCATCTTTCAAGCGATTGAATTGCTCGTCCGTGAGCCGCCCGCTGCCCTCGCGCCCGCGATAAACCAAAGCACCGGAGGGACGCGCTGCATTGTCAAATAAAGAACGGTTCCATGTGCCAGCACTATTGTGCAAATCAATGGCACTGGCGGCTGCCTCCAACGGGCTGAAGCCATAATGGTCATCTTGTGGGTGAAAAAATCGAACATGTAAAATCGGCGGGTGCGCTTGGCGTTGGTCAAATCGCGTGGTGCGATTGCCGACACGATATTCATAAGCAATCGGCCAACCGGTTTCATCAAGCACCGGCTTCATGCGCTCCGGCCTTAAGCAATAGAGTGCGTTTGGCGTGGTGTCTTCGCTGCGCTGGCAATGAATATAGGCATTACCCGACAGCAATAAATGGCCGTAAAGTGCCCCGAAAAAACTCGGACCCGCCTCCTGCAAATTGGGGGCGCGTAATAATTTGAGCACTGGATGGTCTGTTGATTGCCGATTTTGAGCGTGCAATTCAAGCGGCACGGTAGCGCAGGCCTCGGCGACCATTTGCACACAACGATAAACAACCGCATTGCGCCGAAAGCCACGCATAATACGCATTGCATAGCTCGACTGGCCAAGCCCACCATCAATCAGTGGTATATTTTCATGCACCGGCAGACCACGATTTTTTGTTTGATTGGCAGGGCGCGCCATAAAATTTCGTAATTGGTCAATAACCGCCATTTATGTCTCCGCTCAGAGTTGGCGCACCGACGGGACTGTCGGCGCGGTTCGGTTTAACAGCAAGGCACTCACACCCCAGACCAGCGCATCCAGCCTGTCAGGGCTGGCGCCGTGGCCGTTATAGGCGCACATTTCTTCTTCAAGTTCGGTGAAGGAGCCGCTATGAAAAACCAGCCCACGTTCGTAAAGAGCGACCACTGGCTCGGCGCGCAATAATTTGCCAAGCTGCGCGCGCACCGGCCGAAATTGCACATGCGGTCCTTGGCGCAAGACAATCTCGCGCACCATTTCACCACCCTGATTAACCTCAGCAATCAACTCATCGGCTTGATAGCGGTCGTAGGTTTCCACCACATGCGATGCCCACGCCGCCGGGCCAAGCCCCCGCACGGTCTCATCGGCCAGCACATAGGCCACCCCCGCCCGACGCGCGACAATCACCACACCGCACGCATCGGCTTTCGGCCCGATACTGGCGGGCGGGTCGAGTGCCAGCACCACCTCATCCACTGAAGACGGGGCGGGGACACGTTGCCGCTCAAGCAACTCATGTGTCCAAAGGGCTGTCTCGGTGCGCTCGACAAGCTCGCCGTCTAGCTCTTGGCGACCGAGTTGCGTATTGCGATAACGCGCAACAATCTCATTCAGAAAAGCCGGTGCCAGATTTTCGGCATTGGCCGTCGTTTTGGCGTTTGTGACCACCACTTGCGGGTCGGCCATGAGCTTTTTTATCAGGCGCGTTGCTCTCGGCGTTGTGGTAATCATCTGCTGTGGCAATGGCCCCAAACGCAATCCGAATTGCAACATATCAAAGGTTTCGCGGTCATAATGCCATTTGGCCAATTCATCGCACCAAGCGGCATCAAATTGCGGGCCGCGTAGGGTTTCAGGCCGCTCGGACGAAAATATCTGCGCCCGTGCGCCATTCGGCCAAACCAGCAAATGGCGGCTCGGATAAAAGCGCGGTCGAAAGCCGGGCGGGGCAACGGCCAACAGACCAGACGGGCCTTCCACCATAACCGCACGGGCGGCTCCATAAGTCTCTCCCACCAAAGCAATATGGCGGCGCGCTGCATGCGGCGCAGTGGCTTCCACCAGACTGCGCACCCATTCGGCACCGGCGCGCGTTTTACCGGCACCGCGCCCACCAAGCATGAGCCAACATGTCCACGCACCCGGCGGCGATAATTGGTCATGACGCGCCCAAAAAGGCCAATACCAATAGAGTGCCTCAATTTCGGCCTCGCTTAGTGCCGCGATGAGATGGCGCCGGTTTGCCAGATGCTGCCAATTGGGCAAGGCGTTTTTCGATTTGCCTGATTTGTTCATGCCGGTCGCTCATTTCCTCCGACCCGGCTTTGGCCGTCTGGTCTTGCAGTTTCAAAAGTCGCTCCAATGCGCCGACCAAAATCGACAAAATACGGGCATAGCGTTCAAATGATTCAGATATGTCATCAACATTATCGGGCAGATGCTCTTGCAACCGCGCCATTTCCATAAGTAGGTTTTCATGAAGCTTTTTCAGTTGTTTGGAATTGTTCCGTGTCAAAATAAGACTTTTTCCGGTATGTCCGGCTTTGTCGGATTTTTGGAATATGACGCATTACCTACCAGACAGCGTTACGCAGGTCAACAAAAAACTTAATTAAATCAAGTATTTAGTAGATTATTGCGTGTATATCATTTTTATTTCTCTTATTTTTCCAAGGCTTTGCCGAAACAAAAAAATTAAAATTTTTTTTCACCATACCGGTTCGTGGTGTGCCTTTCGGGGGCGTCATTTGACAGATTTTCATTCTGCATCAGGTATTTCGGCAAGCGACATTTTTTTCAAAGCCACGCCATTGACTCTTCATCAATGATTGACGTCACGCTGGTCGTCTGTCAGTTTTAATCCAGATAGTGTGAAAGGAAAGCACGATGCCACCAATTTTGAAAATAATGGTGCTGGCATTGGGCCTTTTGAATCCGTTGACGCTACACGCGCTTGAACCCGTGACCTTTATTACCGACTGGAAAGCGCAAGCCGAACAAGGCGGATTTTATCAGGCCAAAGCACTCGGCCTTTATGAAAAAGCCGGATTGGACGTGACCATTCGTAGTGGCGGGCCGGGTATTAATATCCCACAATTGCTTGGTGCGGGTGCGGTTGATTTCGCCATGGGCTCCAACAGTTTTATTCCCCTCACCATGGTGCGCGCTGGTGTGCCTGCCAAAGCCGTGATGGCCGCCTTCCAAAAAGACCCGCAAGTGCTGATAACCCATCCACGCGATGATATTAAATCAATCGCCGATATGAAGGGCAAACCGATTATGATTTCTGGCGCATCAGCCAATGCTTTCTGGGTATGGTTACGCGCCCGCTATGGATTTTCCGATAGGCAAATCCGTAAATATACGTTCAATCTTGCGCCATTTCTGGCTGACCCTGAGGCCATTCAGCAAGGCTATGTGACATCCGAACCCTATACGATTGCAATGCGGGGCGATTTTGAACCGCAAGTCTTTCTGTTGTCGGATGAAGGCTATCCCTCCTATGCCTCGATGGTGCTGGCGCAAAACCGC